>JASBVM010000001.1 GCA_029961055.1 Bacillota bacterium | reverse complement strand
AGGCGGCCGGCCGGGCGGAGGCGATCCGCGAGCTGGCGGGCCGCCTCCTGGCCGACGGGCGGCTGGACGACGTGGAGGGCTTCACCCGGGACGTGCTGGCGCGGGAGGCCGAGGTGAGCACCAGCATGGGCCACGGCATCGCCATCCCCCACGCCAAGTCGGCGCATGTACGGCGCGCAGGCCTCGCCTTCGGGCGGAGCGCGCGGGGGATCGAGTGGCCGGGCTTCGACGGCGGCGTCGACCGGGTGACGCAGCTCTTCCTGATCGCGGTGCCGCGGGGGGCGGACGACAAGCACCTGCGCATCCTTGCGGCACTGGCGCGCTCGCTGATGGATCCCGGCTTCCGCCTGCGGCTGGCAGGCGCCGCCACGGCTGGGGCGCTTGCGGAGCTGCTCCGGGAGAGGCTGGCGGCGACCTGATCCGGTACGGAACGAAGGGAGGATTCCCATGGCCAAGCAGCGACTGGTGGCGGTGACGGCCTGCCCGACGGGCATCGCCCACACCTACATGGCCGCCGAGGCGCTCAGCCGCGCGGCCGAGGCCGCGGGCGTGGAGATCAAGGTCGAGACCGAGGGGAGCGTCGGCGCGGAGAACCGGTTGACCGAGGCGGACGTGGCGGCCGCCCAGGCCGTGATCATCGCCGCCGACACGGGGGTAGACGAAGCCCGCTTCGCCGGCAAGCCCATTATCCGCGCCGGAACCGGTGACGCCATCCACGGCGCCGAGAAGCTGATCCAGGAAGCGCTCCGGCGGGCGGCGGCCCCCGCTTCCTCGGGTGATGCCCGCCGGACGGCGGAAGGTCTCGACTACCTCCGGCAGGTGGAGGCGGGGAAGGAGGAGCGACGGCGGAGCCTCGCCCAGACCGGCGCCTACCGCCACCTCCTGACCGGCGTCTCCTATATGATCCCGTTCGTGGTGGCGGGCGGCATCCTGATCGCGATCTCCTTCGCCTTCGGCATCCACGCCGCCGACGTGAAAGGAAGCCTGCCCGCCGCCCTCATGCAGATCGGCGGCCAGGCCGCCTTCGCGCTGATGGTGCCGATCCTCGCCGGTTACATCGCCTACTCCATCGCCGACCGGCCGGGCCTCGCGCCAGGTATGATCGGAGGCATCCTCGCCGCGCAGACCGGGGCGGGCTTCCTGGGCGGGATCGTCGCCGGCTTCCTCGCCGGTTATCTGGCCGCTTGGCTGGTCCGTGCCATCCGCCTGCCCAAAGGCCTGGAAGGGCTGAAACCGATCCTGATCGTGCCGCTGCTCTCCTCGCTGGTGGTCGGCCTGGCCATGATCTATGTCGTCGGCGTCCCCGTCCGCGCGGCGATGGACGGGCTGACCCACTGGCTCCGCACGCTGAGCACGGGCAGCGCCGTCGTCCTCGGCCTGGTGATGGGCGCCATGATGGCCTTCGACATGGGCGGGCCGGTCAACAAGGCGGCCTACACCTTCGGCGTGGCGCTCCTGGGCTCGGGCGTCTACGAGCCGATGGCGGCGGTGATGGCGGCGGGCATGACGCCGCCGCTGGGGCTGGCGCTGGCGACGCAGCTCTTCCCCCGGCGCTTCACCCCGCAGGAGAAGGAAGCGGGACGCGCCGCCTGGGTGCTGGGCATCTCCTTCATCACCGAGGGCGCCATCCCGTTCGCGGCGGCCGACCCCTTCCGTGTCATCCCCAGCCTCATGGCCGGCTCCGCCCTGACCGGGGCGCTCAGCATGCTCTTCCACGTCCAGCTTCGTGCCCCGCATGGCGGGATCTTCGTGCTGCCGATCCCGAACGTGGTCACCCATCTGGGTCTCTACGCCCTGAGCATCGTGATCGGCACCGTGGTGACGGCGCTGATCGTCGGCCTGGTCAAGCGCCCCGTGGAAGCGGCAGGGACCGCGGAGGAGGCGGCGCCGGCCCGGGTGATCTGAGAGCAGCGGGAGGGGGGGCGGACGGGAGCAAGGGCGGCGCCAGCGTCGCCACCATCTCCGAAAACGCGGGCCGTCTCCCGGCGGCGGCGCACGGGGGGTAGGGACCGGTTCTGGGGCTGCATCGTCGGTTGTCGACCGTATCCCGTAGCCGGTACCTTCGGCGCCCGGAGGCATACCGGCAGTCCCGTGGCCTGCCAAACCCTTCCGGCAGGCCGGCTCCCGGAAGATACCCGGGGCGGCGGAGCCGCCGGACCGCCGCCCCCTCTGGCGGGAGACCCACCGGACTCTCCCTCACACCGGTCCCCCGGACTCCGCCTCCCTGTTCACTCTTGCGCCAGCGCCTCGGCCAGCTGCCCGGCCGTGGCGTTTCCGCCCGTGACCGGCAGGATCACCTTTCGCCCGCGGATCTCCTCGCGCAGCGCGAGAGCCGCCGCCAGCGCGGCCGCGCCCGCCTCCTCCGCCACCAGGTGGGCCGTCTCCGCCAGGAGCCGGATCGCCTCCAGCATGGCCGCGTCGCTGACCAGCACGATGTCGTCGAGGTGACGGCGGAGAAGCCGGAGCGGCAGCTCGAAGGCGACGCGGGTGGCCAGGCCCTCGGCGCGGGTGGCCGCCTCCGGCGTCGACTCCAGCCGGCCCGAGCGGAAGGAGCGGTAGACCGCGGGCGCCCCTTCGGCCTGGACGCCGATCACGCGCATGCGCGGGTTGAGCGCGCGCGCCACGATGGCCGCGCCCGAGGCGCCCGACCCGCCCCCGATGGGGACGAAGAGGAAGTCCGCGTCCGGCACCTCCAGCAGCGCCTCCAGGTAGGCGGTGGCCACCCCCGCCACCAGCAGCGGCTCGTTCATGGAGTGGACGTAGCGGGCGCCCGTCTCACGCGCGTAGGCCTCGCAGGCCTCCCGCGCCTCGTCGAAGTCCCGCCCCACCTCGCGCACCTCGGCGCCCCAGGCGCGGATCGCCTCCCGCTTCAGCGGGTTGAGCCCCTCGGGCCCGAAGACGGTGACCGGCAGGCCGAAGAGACGGCCCGCGTAGGCGATGGACTGGCCGTGGTTGCCGGTGGAGGCGGCGGCGAGGCCCGCCGGCCCGATCTTGCCTTCCTCCCGCTCGGCCGCCACCAGGTTGACGCCGCCGCGGACCTTGAAGGCGCCGGTGGGCTGGAGGTTCTCGCACTTCAGGTAGACCTCCGCGCCGGTCCGCCGGTCGAGCGCCGGAGGCCTCAGGAGCGGCGTGGGCGCGAGGTAGGGCGCGATCCGCTTCCTCGCCAGGAAGACGTCCTGGATCCCCGGCTCCCAGAGCGGCTCCCCCGACCCGGTCCGCTGCGTGAAGGGCTCGTCGACGTCGATGATGGAACGCCACCTCCCCCTCCCCGATTCGCGGCGCCGGGAGAGGGCTCCTGGTCCCTTGGGCCGGCGGGGGTGCCAGGCTATAGTGGCGCCATGGCGAGACCAGGTCACCGCCGGGATGCTGCTTCTTCCCGGTCCGCACAGCGACCGGAAGAGACGGGGACGGGCAGGGGGAGGCGCGCGCTCCGGGGGACCGCGGCGCTCCTCCTGCTGCTCCTGCTGGGCGGCCTCGCCCTGACGCCCCCGGTCGGACGGCTGAACCGCGAGGTGACGGCCGTGCTGGTCGCGCTGCCCGCCGGCCTTCGGGCGCCGCTCCAGCTGGTCTGGCTGGCGGGGTCGCCGATCCTGACCGGTCTCCTGGCGCTCCTGGCCGCGGGGAGGGGGCGCGGGCGCGCGTGGCGGGTGGGGGCGGGCTTCCTGGGCGTCGTGACGGTGGAGGCGCTCCTGAAGGCGCTCCTGCCCACCCCCTCCCCGCCCCTCCAGCCCGTCACCTGGCCCTGGCTCCGGGAATGGCTCGGCTTCCTCAGCCCCTCGCCCGCGCACGTCGGCCTGGCGCTCTTCCGCGGGACCTTCCCCAGCGGGCACGTCGCGCGGATCACCTTCGCCGGCTGGCTCCTCGCCTCCGGCGGCGGCCGCCGGCCGGGGCGGGGCGACCGCGCGGCGGCCTGGCTGGCCTTCCTGGGGGCCCTGGCCGTGGTGGCCACGGGCGGGCACTGGCTCTGGGACGCCCTGGGCGGGGCGCTGCTGGGCTGGTCGCTCGCCCGCTGGACGGGCGGGGGAGGCGGCGGCGCCTGAGGAAGGTCCGGCGGGGCGGGAGGTGGAGAAGCCGGGGTGGAGGGCGCCGCCCTCAGCCGGCGCCCTCGAGCGCCTCCTCCCGTTCCGCCTCCAGCTCGTTCAGCCGGCGCTCCGCATCCAGCGCCCGCCTCCGCCGCCCCCATCCCCGCTTCACTGGCCGGCACCAGTCCGCGCCGCGCTTCATAGACAGGCACGAGGACGCCAAGGAGGTGGATCCATGTCGACCCCCATGCACATGCCGCCGTGCCCACCGGGCAGCTTCGCCTACACCATCCGGCCCGGCGACACGCTCTTCCTGCTGGCGCAGCGCTTCGGCACCACCGTGGCCGCGATCCTGGCGCTCAACCCGGGCATCAACCCCTACAACCTCCAGGTCGGCCAGGTGATCTGCATCCCGACCCCGCCGGGACGCGTCTGCCCGCCGGGAAGCTTCCCGTACACGATCCGGCCGGGTGACACGCTCTTCCTGCTGGCGCAGCGCTTCGGCACCACCGTGGCCGCGATCCTGGCGCTCAACCCGGGCATCAACCCCTACAACCTCCAGGTCGGCCAGGTGATCTGCATCCCGACCCCGCCGGGACGCGTCTGCCCGCCGGGAAGCTTCCCGTACACGATCCGGCCGGGTGACACGCTCTTCCTGCTGGCGCAGCGCTTCGGCACCACCGTGGCCGCGATCCTGGCGCTCAACCCGGGCATCAACCCCTACAACCTCCAGGTCGGCCAGGTGATCTGCATCCCGACCCCGCCGGGACGCGTCTGCCCGCCGGGAAGCTTCCCGTACACGATCCGGCCGGGTGACACGCTCTTCCTGCTGGCGCAGCGCTTCGGCACCACCGTGGCCGCGATCCTGGCGCTCAACCCGGGCATCAACCCCTACAACCTCCAGGTCGGCCAGGTGATCTGCATCCCGGGTTCGGGCGGCATGGACCCCTCCCAGGCCGGTTCGGAGCCGGGCCAGGAGGGGGACTGGAGCCAGGCGACCGGCTCGGGACAGGAAGGCGGAGGAGACGGCGAACCGGACGGTGGCGAAGAAGGCTGAGGCGCTGGCGGGGGGCGATGTCATGGGATTCTCGTTTTCGATGCACCGCGCGGCATAGGTTGCCAGCTTGGTGCCCTTGGAGGCGTCGTAGGTCTCGATGCCCTTGATCAGCCCGATGGTGCCCACGGAGATGAGGTCGTCGGACTCCTCGCCGGTGGTCTCGAACTTCTTGGCCAGGTGGGCCACCAGGCGGAGGTTGTGCTCGATCAGCCGGGCGCGCGCCGCGGCGTCGCCCTCGCCCATCCGCCGCAGGCAGTCGGCCTCTTCCTCGGGCGAGAGCGGCTGCGGGAAGGAGCCCCCTCCGCCGGAGACGTAGCCGACCAGGAGGAAGAGGAACCGCGCGATGCCCGCGGCCAGGAGCGCCAGCCAGGTCCAACCCATGCTTCCACCTCGCACGCCGCGCCGTCTTGCCGTGCCTTGCAGCCTATGTGGAAACGGCGCCCGTTGTGCGGGGACGGGTCAGAGCAGGCCCGCCCGGCGGCTCCGCACCTTTCGCCGGCTCCGCCGGAGCGGCTGGTCCGCCGTCAGGATGCTGATGGTGCCGTCGGTCTCCAGGATGGCCAGGCGGACTTCCTTCACGTCGGTCACGCCGTGCTCCCGCATGGCCATCAGGCAGTCCTCCTCGCTCAGCCCCTCGCGCCGGAGCGCCTCCTCGAGCCAGTGGCCGTCCCGGGCGATGACGGTGGCGTGACCCTCCATCAACCCCCTGACCAGGGGGCTGCGCAGCCGGAGCTGAGCCACCAGCGCGTTGACACCCAGCAGGGTGACGACGATCACCACGCCGCCGGCCAGGGAGACGTCGGGTCCGGTGATGGCGGGCTGAACCGCGTTGGAGACGAGCAGAACCACCACCAGGTCGAAGAGGGTGAACTGGCCCACCTCGCGCTTTCCCATCAGCCGGAAGCCCAGGAGCAGCAGGAGGTAGACCAGCGCCGCGCGCAGCGCCAGGTTCCACCAGGGGAGTGCCAGGTGGAACAGATCGTTCATACCTTCGAACCCGCCGCCGGCCGCGGGGAGGCGTGGCCGTGCGCCGGGGCGTCATGGGGCGCGGCCCGCCCGCGAGGCGCCGTCCGTTCCGTCCACGGAGAGGCGGCCGCGCCGCCGGCGACGGGCCTGTGCGGCCCCGCCACCGCCGCCTCCAGGCTCGCCAGCGGCCAGTCCGGCCAGACCGTCCAGCGGGGGAGGAACCAGCGGTTCTCGCCCGCTCCGAGCCAGCCCGGCACCACCGTGAAGGCGGCGCGGTAGCCGGCGGCCGCCAGCAGGGGGATCAGGCGCGGATTCGGCCGCCCGTGCGGATAGGCCAGGGCCAGCGGCGCCGGCAGGCGGAACCGGCCGAAGAGCGCCAGCTCCTGCTGCTGATCCGCCTGGAACTGGGCGGGCGTCATCTGCCAGAAGGCCGGGTGGCCCGGCGAGGGGTCGTGGGCCGCGAAGGTGTGCGCCTCCACGTCGAAGAGGCCGGAGGCGACCAGCTCGTCCAGCTGCCCCTGCGAGAGGTAGCCCGGCCGGCCCACCGTCCCGCCCAGCAGGAAGAGCGTGGCGTGGAGGTGATAGGCCTCCAGGACCGGCAGCGCCTCCGTCACCAGGCCGGGATAGCCGTCGTCGAAGGTGATCAGGACGGCGCACGGCCGGGGCGCGGCCAGGAACTGCCGGACCGTCTCCACCGGCCGGCCGCTCCGGGCGAGCCAGGCCATCTCCGCCTGGAACTGGCTCCGGTCGACGATGGCGCCGTCGCGGAGGAGCGGCCCGCGATCCGCCCGATCGGCCAGGACGTCATGGTAGAGGAGCGCCACCGGTGCGCAGGCCGCCACCCGCCGGAGCGCCCCCGGGACGCCGCCGCGAAGCGTGCGCGCCCCGCCCCGTCCCGCCCCGCTCTGCTCGCTGCGGAGCGGCCAGGCCGGCGCCCGCTCGAGCGCGTCGCGGAAGGTGGCCAGGCTCTCCATGCCGCTCACCCGGATGCGGGGGAGCGTATACCACCCCGACCGCGCCGGCACCGCCACGCCCCAGACCGTCGTCTCCGCCCCCAGGAAGCCCGCCGCCTGGACAGCCGCCTCCACCCGGGCGTCATACCGCCCGGAGGGGTAGGCGAAGAAGCGGGCCGGCAGGCCCAGGCGCTCGCGGATCCACTGCCGCGAGCCCGCCAGCTCCCGGGTGAGCGTCGTCGCCCGGACCCGGGTCAGGTCGGGGTGGGTGACGGTGTGGGCGTCGATCTCGAAGCCGTTGGCGGCCAGCTCCCTCACCTGGTCCAGGGTGAGCGCGCCAGGCCGGCCCACGAGGCCCACCTGGAGGTTGAGGACGGCCGGGAAGCCGTAGCGGCGCAGGATCGGGAGCGCGTTCCGGTAGACGCCCGCGTAGCCGTCGTCAAAGGTGATCACCACCGGCCGGGAGGGGAGCATCCGCCCTTCCTGGACGTCGGTGTACCAGCTGTCCATGGTGATGGGGTGGTAGCCGCTGGCCGACAGGTAGGCCATCTGCCGGGCGAACGCCCCGGGGCTGACGTAGAGCCCCGCCCACCCGCGGGCGGGGGGAGTGCCGATCTCGTGGTACATCAGGATCGGCACCGGGATCCACGCCTCCTGGGCGGTGGAGCCGGCCTTGGCCACCCGCGCCGCCGGCACCGGGACGCGCGCCCTGAGGCCGTCCCGGCCGCGATGGGTCCGGGCCGCCGGCGCCGGGCGGGGGCTCGGCCCGCTCCCCGGCGCCCGCCCCAGCGTCTCCGCCATCCAGCCCGCCGCCAGGATCAGCAGCACCAGGGCGGGGACCCAAAGGAACCTCCTGCGCGTGGGTGCTCACCTCGTCGCGTCATGTGGCGGGTCTCGCCATCGACCCACGCCGATCCTACCGCGGAAGCCGTGCGGCGGGAATCTCCACGGGCACGGCGGGGAGTGCCCCCGCACTCCCTCACCGGCCGCGGCGGGGCAGGCGCGGCTCGCGCTCGTAGGGGACGGGGACGTACTGGACCGAGGGGCGCCGCTGCGCCGGCTGCGGGTAGAGCTCCATCAGCTCGTAGACCTCCGGAGGAAGCCCCACCCGGACGGGCAGCCCCAGCTCCTTCGCCTTCTCCACGGTGATGGGGTAGTCGTGCGTCCAGCGCCCGGTGGTCAGCGCCTGGGCGACGCGGAGCGAGGCTTCCTCGTCCATGCCGTTGGCGCGGGTGATGGCGACCACCAGCTCGTAGACCTGCCGCATCGCCTTCCTGGCCACCTCGGCGCGGATCAGCGTCTCGTCGTCGATGGCCGCCGGCGGCTTGAGGTCGAGCACCCTGAGGATGTCGGCGGCGGCGTACTGGCCGATCTGCGGGTCGACCGGGCCGAGCACGGCGTTCTCGTCCATCACGATCTCGTCGGCGGCCAGCGCCAGGAGGGTGCCGCCGCTCATGGCGTAGTGCGGGATGAAGACGGTGACGGGGCCGCTGCGCCGGACGAGGGCGTGGGCGATCTGCTCGGCGGCCAGCACCAGGCCGCCCGGCGTGTGCATCACGATGTCCAGCGGCATCTCGTCCGGCGTCAGCTTGATGGCGCGGAGGACCGCCTCGGAGTCGTCGATGTCGATGTACCGGCTGATCGGGATGCCCAGGAAGGCCAGCGACTCCTGCCGGTGGATCAGCGTGACGACGCGGCTCTGGCGCCGCCGCTCCAGCGTCCGGATGACGGCCATGCGGCGCGACTCGCGCAGATACTGCTGGACCATGGGCGAGAAGGAGGCGGCGATCAGAAAGAGCCAGAACAGGTCGAACAGGCTGAAGCTCATGGCGGTCACCCCCGGGCGCCTCCGCTATCCTTCCTTGCCCATTCTACGGTCCGGGCCATGCATGAAGAGACGAGGCGGCCCGCCCCGGCGCTCCTCGCCGCCGGCGCGGGCCGCCGCCCCAGGGCCCGGTGGCTGCTTCAGCGCTCGGGCTTCTCGTCCTCGTCCTCCTGGTCGAGGTCGTCGCCCGCCTCTTCCTCGTACTCGGCGTCGAACTCCTCGTCCCAGTCCTCGTCGTCCTCGTCGTCCTCGTCGTCCTCGTCCCAGTCCTCGTCCTGGAGTCGCCCCCAGGCGGCCGCCACCTGGTTCCACTCCTCTTCGTCCTCGACCTCGCTGAGGGTCTCGTTCCCCTCGGCGTCGGTGTCGATGCGCAGGACGAAGGCTTCGGACTCCGACTCAGGATCGGCCAGGACGGCGTACTCGTTCGCATCCACGCTGATCACGTCGAGGAGTTCGAAGCGGTGCTCCTCGCCGTTCTCGTCTGTCAACACCACGAAATCCTGGTCCTCCCGATCCTGCTCGTCCATGGCGGACTCACCTCGCTCCCGGCGGGCTCCCCCACCGCATCCAGCACGCCGTCATTGTAGGCACCACCCCGGAGGGCGTCAATCGAGGCCCGGGCTCGCCTCATCCTGCCGCGCCGGGGCCCCGCGGCCCGGGCTCGTCGTCGCCGCGACCGGGGGGCCCGGCCTCTCGACCCCGCCGCTGCCGCTCCAGATAGGACTGGAGGATGAGCGCGGCGGCCGTCCGGTCGAGCGACCGCCGCCGCCGCCGGCGGGAGAGATCGCCCTCGAGCATGGCGCGCTCCGCCTCCACCGTGGTCAGCCGCTCGTCCTCGAAGACGACCGGCAGGCCGGTCGCCTCGCCGAGCCTCCGCGCGAACCCCTGGACGCGCAGCGCCTGCGGCCCGATCTCGCCGCGGAGCGTGCGGGGAAGCCCGACCACGATCCGCTCCACCCCGAGCTCGCGACAGAGCGCCGCCAGCTCGGCCAGGGCGGCCGCCTCCCCGCGGCGCTGCTCCACCGTCCGGACCGGCTGCGCCGTCCAGCCCAGGGGGTCGCTGACGGCCACGCCGATCCGCCGCTCGCCCACATCCAGGCCCAGGAGCCGTCCCAGCCGCCCTCACCTTCTCGTGTACGGCTGCGTCCGCTCGGTCTGGAAGAGCGAGACCAGCGACGCGCCGGCGAGGAAGCCGCCCACGTGCACCCAGTAGGCTACCCCGCCGGAGGCGTATTCCACGCCCAGGCTGGCGGCGCCGGAGAGGAGCTGGACCGCGAACCAGAAGACCAGGAAGACCACCGCCGGAATGTGGAGCGGGACGATGAAGAAGCCCAGGGGGATGACCGTGGTCACCCGCGCCCAGGGGTATTTGACCAGGTAGGCGCCCAGGACGCCGGCGATGGCGCCGCTGGCCCCGATGACCACGATCCCCGAGTGGGGGTAGAAGAGCGTCTGGACCACGTTGCCGATCACGCCGGTCAAGAGGTAGAAGACGATGAAGCGGAGGTGGCCCATCAGGTCCTCGACGTTGTCCCCGAAGATCCAGAGGAAGATCATGTTCCCGATCACGTGGAGCCACGAGCCGTGGAGGAAGATGGCGGTCACCAGCGGCTGCCAGCTGGCGGCAGCCAGCGGCCCGTACCGCGACCAGCTGGCCGTCACCTGGGACGGCACCAGCCCCCAGCGGGCATAGAAGAGGTCGAGCTGGTCGGGCGTCATGCCCAGCTCGTGCAAGAAGATCAGGATGTTGGCGACCACGAGCAGGACCGTCACCCAGGGGAAGCGCCGGGAGCGGACGTCGTCACCGACCGGGATCATCGCGCCCACCTCGCACGGGCTCGACCAGCCCCGCCTCGACGCACCAGCGCAGCGCCTCCTCGGGCTTGCCCGTGATCACGAAGATCTCCTGGACCGCGCCGCCGGCGCGGCCCAGGAGCTTGAAACCGCTCTCCGTCCGGTACTGGTAGGTGACGGAGGGCGCCGCCCCCCGCTCCAGCGGCCGGATCCGCCCCGGGATGACCGCCTCCACGCCGGGCGCGGCGCCGATCCGGTCGACCAGCGGCTCCAGCCCCGGCACCACGTGGTGGCGCTTCTTCACGTTGCGCGCCGGACCGGAGCGGAAGCGGGCCACCCGCGCTCGTCCTCTAGCCCGCCAGCTCGCGCAGGGCGTCGAGGCCGGCCGACAGGGCCGACTCCAGGAGCTCGGGCCGCCGCCCGCCCGCCTGGGCCAGGTCGGGGCGGCCGCCGCCGCCCCCGCCGGCCACCCGGGCCGCCGCGCTGACGATCTTGCCGGCGTGGACCCCCCGCTGCACCAGATCCGCGGTCACGGCGGCGACGAACTGGATCTTGCCGTCGGAGCGGGTGGCCAGGAGGACGACGCCGGAGCCGAGCTTCTGCCGGAGCCAGTCGGAGGCCTGGCGGAGCTCCTCGGGCCCCACGCCCTCCAGCTCGCCGCGGACGATGCGCACGCCCGCCACCGTCTCCACCCGCTCGAGGAGCCGCTCCGCCGCGACCCGGGCGAGCCGCTCCTCCAGCTCGCGGATGCGCCGCTGGGCGGTGTGAAGCTCCTCGCTGAGCGCCGCCGTGCGGGCGACCAGCTCTTCCTCCGGCGCGCGCAGGATCTGGGCGGCCTGGCGGAGGCGGCTCTCCTGGAGGCGGGCGACCTCGACGACGCCCAGCCCCGTCACCGCCTCGATGCGGCGGAGGTTGGAGCCGATGCTCGACTCGCCGACGATCTTGAAGGCCCCGATCTCGGCGGTGTTGTGGACGTGGGTGCCGCCGCAGAGCTCCTTCGAGTAGTCGCCCATGCTGACCACGCGCACGCGCTCGCCGTACTTCTCGCCGAAGAGGGCGACCGCGCCCGTCCTGCGCGCCTCCTCCAGCGGCAGCACCTGGACCGTGGCGGGCAGCGCCTCCAGGATGACCCGGTTGACCCGGTCCTCCACCCGGCGGAGCGTCTCCTCGTCCAGGGCGCCGTCGTGGGTGAAGTCGAAGCGGAGCCGGTCGGGCGCCACCAGGGAGCCCGCCTGGGTCGCCTCCTCGCCCAGGATCTCCTTGAGCGCCTTGTGCAGGAGGTGCGTGGCGCTGTGGTTCCGCATGATGGCGCGGCGGCGGTCGGCGTCCACCCGCGCCTCCACCTCGGCGCCGGCGCGGAGCGTCCCCGCCTCGACGCGGCCGAAGTGGAGGTGGATGCCGCGCCCCACCTCCTGGGTATCGGTGATGCGGACCCGCGCCTCGTCCGAGAGGAGCCAGCCGGTGTCCCCCACCTGGCCGCCGCCCTCGGCGTAGAAGGGCGTCTGGTCCAGGACCAGGCGGACCTCGCTCCCCTCCTCGGCCTCCTCGACCCGGGCCGGCGTCTCGTCCAGGAGGACCAGGGCAAGGACGCGCGCGCGTCCCTCCGTCCCCTCGTACCCCAGGAAGCGCGTGGCCGGCAGGTCGGCCACCAGCTGCGCCACCGCGTCGCCCGCGCGCAGCCCGCGCGCGGCCCGGTCGGCCCGCGCCCGCTCCCGCTGCCGCTCCAGCGCCGCCTGGAAGCCGGCCAGGTCGATGGCCAGCCCCGCCTCCTCGGCCATGTCCTGGGCCAGGTCCAGCGGGAAGCCGTAGGTGTCGTAGAGAAGGAAGGCGTCCTCGCCGCGCAGCTCGTGCCGGCCCTCGGCGCGCGCCTTCTCGGCCAGGTCGGCGAAGGCGCGCATCCCCTGCTCCAGCGTCTGCTGGAAGCGCTCCTCCTCGCGGCGGATCACGTCGCGGATGAAGGCCTGGCGCTCGCGCAGCTCGGGGTAGGCGTCGCCCATCACCGCCACCACGCTCTCCACCACCTCGCCCAGGAAGGGCCGCTCCAGGCCGAGCACCCGGCCGAAGCGGGCGGCGCGCCGGAGGATGCGGCGGAGGACGTAGCCGCGCCCGTCGTTGGAGGGGAGGACGCCGTCGGCCACCAGGAAGGCGCCGGCGCGGGCGTGGTCGGCGATCACCCGGAAGGGGAAGCCGGCGCTGCCGCGGTCGTAGCGCCGCCCGGTCAGCTCCTCGATCCGCCGGACGACGGGGTGGAAGAGGTCGGTGTCGAAGTTGGAGTCCACGCCCTGGAGGACGGAGGCGATCCGCTCGAGCCCCATGCCGGTGTCGATGCTGGGCTTGGGCAGCGGGTGGAGCACCCCGGCCTGGTCGCGGTCGTACTGCATGAAGACCAGGTTCCAGACCTCCAGCCAGCGGTCGCAGTCGCAGGCGCCGATGCCGCAGACCGGCGCGTCGCAGCGGTGCTCCTCGCCGCGGTCGTAGATGATCTCGCTGCACGGCCCGCAGGGGCCGGTCTCGCCCATGGCCCAGAAGTTGTCCTTCTCGCCCAGGCGGACGATCCGCCCGGCGGGGACGCCGGCGACGGAGCGCCAGAGCTGCTCCGCCTCGTCGTCTTCCTCGTAGATCGTCACCCAGAGGCGCTCGGGGTCGAGCTCCAGCTCCCCGGTGAGGAACTCCCAGGCGAAGCGGATGGCGTCCGCCTTGAAGTAGTCGCCGAACGAGAAGTTCCCCAGCATCTCGAAGAAGGTGTGGTGCCGGGGCGTCCTGCCCACGTTCTCCAGGTCGTTGTGCTTCCCGCCGGCGCGCATGCACTTCTGCGCCGTCGTCGCCCGCTGGAAGGGGAGCCGGGCGTTGCCCAGGAAGACGTCCTTGAACTGGACCATGCCGGCGTTGGTGAAGAGGAGCGTCGGATCGTTCTGGGGCACCAGGGGCGAGCTCGGGACCACCGTGTGGCCCCGCTCGGCGAAGTACCGAAGGAAGCGTGTCCGGATCTCGGACGAACTGAGCGACCGCATGCTTTTCCTCCTCAAGGCCCGGTAAACCAAATACTAGATGTCCCGGGCGCGGAGGGTCAACGCGCGCCCCGGCCGAGCCGGACCAGGTCGGGCAGGAGCGCGCGGACCAGGGCGAAGAGCGGGACGGCCAGGAAGAGCCCCAGGATCCCGCCCAGCGACTCGCCCACCAGGAGCGCCAGGATGACCGCCAGCGGATGGAGGCCGAGCCCGCCGGAGATGAGCCGGGGGCTGATCACGCTCGACTCCAGCTGCTGGACGACCACCCAGGCCAGAAGCGTCAGGAGCCCGGTCTGGTTGGAGCGGAGGAAGCCCGCCACCGCCGCCGGCCCCAGCGCCAGCAGCGGGCCGAAGTACGGGATCAGCTCGCCCAGCGCCGTCAGCAGCCCCAGCAGGACCGCGAAGGGCGTGCCCACCAGCATGAAGGCGGCGGCGGTGACGGCGCCCACGGCCAGCGAGACCCATAGCTCCCCGCGCAGGTAGCTGCCCAGCACCCGGTCGGCGGCCCAGGCCATGCGCTGGACCGGCGGCCGGTAGGCGGCCGGGAGCCGGCGCCAGAAGCTCTCCCGCCAGTCCGGCCAGGCGGCGATGATGTAGAAGGCGATCACGGGGCTGAGCAGCACCGAGCCCGCCCATTCGCCGGCGGCGGACCAGTCGCTCAGGCCCCGGGTCAGGCCCTCTTCCAGGTGGGCGCCGGCGCGGCGCAGGAGACGCCGCCCCCACTCCAGCAGCGACGGCGGCACCCCCGCCTGGGCGAGCCGCCGAGCGGCCTCCTCCCCCAGACCCTGCAGGCGCTGGACCGCCTCCGGCAGGCGCTGCGAGAGCTGGCTCAGCTCCGGGCCGGCCGTCGCGACCAGGAGGGCGACCGCCGCGGCCGCGGCCAGCGCACCCAGGAGGAAGACCAGCACCAGCGCCCAGCCCCGGCCCAACCCGCGGCGGTGGAACCAGGCCACCGCCGGCTCCACCACGTACGCCAGGGCCGCTCCCAGGAAGAAGGGCAGAAGCGCGTGGCGCACCCGCCAGAGAACGAGGGCCGCCGCCAGGACGGCGGCGGCCCACGCCAGCGTGCGCCATACCGATCGGCCCTCCACGCCCGCCTAGCGCCGCTCTTCCACCAGCTCCGCCGTCTCCAGCGGCTCCAGGGCGCCCTCCGTGTCGATGCGGTAGAGGAGCCAGCGACCGCCCCTCTGGACGAACTCCACGTAACACTCCCAGCAGAAGTAGTGCCGATGATCGACCTTGCCCACGTTCGAGCTGCCGCAGTGCGGGCAACGGATCACCGCGTCATCCATCCTCATCATCCATCCTCCCCGAACTCCCCTGCGCCGGGTTCCACCGCCGCGATCCGCCGGCGATCGCGAAGCTCCTCCCCGCCCAGGATCACCGCATCCTCGCCCCAGACGATCCCCTGCGCCGCCGGCAGCCAGCGCGGCCCCTCGCGCAGCTCGCGCCAGAGGCCGTCGGCCACGCCGATGGCGGTGATCCGCCCGCTCCCGGCGTCGAACGCGACGTCCACGATCCCGCCCAGGGCGTCGCCATGGCCGTCCACCACCGGCTTGCCGATCAGCCGCCGGTGGCGTGCCAGAAGCTCGCCCAGCCGCCGGCCGTCGGGCACCGGCAGGAGCGCCCCCGCCTCCTCCGTCAGGATCGCCCCCGAGCCGATCTCGGCGACGGCCTCGAAGGGGAAGACGCGCTGCCTCCCGTTCCGGTCGCGACCGTCCAGCAGGAGTCCCATCACGTGCCCGTCGGGCGCGCTGACCAGGAAGTCCTCCACCACCCCGAGCCTCCGCCCCGTGCGGCGCTCGATGAGCGGCAGGCCCACCACCCCGGTCCAGGTGGCCGTCGCCATCCTCCACCCCCCGGCTCCCCTTCCGGAACGCCTCACCTGGAAAAGGTTTCGCAGGCAGGCAGGAAGTTATACGGGCGGCGCAGGCGCAGACCCCGGGGACGCCGGTCTACTCCAGGACGCGCAGGATAGGCCCGCCGGCGACCACCTCGTCGCCCCGGTAGAGGACGGCGGACTGGCCGGGCGTCACCGCCCGGACCGGCTGCAACAGCTCCAGCTCCAGGCGGTCCGGGTCCTCCCGGGAGAGCCGGTAGCGGACGGGCCGGACGGGGGCGTGCGCGCGGATCTGGACCGTCGCCTCCTGCCAGGCGTCGCCCGCGGGTGGCGCCTCGGAGACCCAGGTGACGGGCGCCACCTCGAAGCGGCTTCGCTCCGCCTCCCGGGCCGTCCCCACCACCAGCCGGTTGGCCGCGGCGTCCACCTCCAGGACGTAGAGCGGCTCGCCGGCGGCGACGCCGAGGCCGCGCCGCTGGCCCACGGTGTAGCGCGGCAGGCCCCGGTGCGTCCCCAGCCGCCGCCCCGCACGGTCGACGATGGGCCCGGGCCGGAAGCGGTCGGGAATCTCCTGCTCCAGGAAGCCGGCGTAGTCGTCGTCCTGGACGAAGCAGATCTCCTGGCTCTCCGGCTTGCTCGCCACCGGCAGGCCCAGCTCGGCCGCCAGCCGGCGGGTCTCCGCCTTCTCCATCTCGCCCAGGGGGAAGAGGACGTGCGCCAGCTGCTCCTGCCCCAGGGGGTAGAGGACGTAACTCTGGTCCTTGCGCGGGTCGCGCCCGCGGCGGAGCGTCCAGCGGCGGCGCTCCGGCTCCCAGGCCACGCGCGCGTAGTGGCCGCTGGCCACGTAGTCGGCGCCCAGCTCCCGCGCCCGCTCCAGCAGCGCCGCGAACTTGATCTCGCGGTTGCAGACGATGCAGGGGTTGGGCGTCCGGCCGCGCGCGTACTCGCGCACGAAGTCGTCGATGACCGAGCGCCGGAAGGCTTCCTGGAGGTTGAGGACGTAGTAGGGGATGCCCAGGAGCTCGGCCACCCGGCGAGCGTCCGAGACCGCCCCCAGCGAGCAGCACCCCCCCAGGCGCGCCTGCGCGCCCGGGTCGCGCGCCTGCCAGATCTGCAGGGTGACGCCGATCACCTCGTACCCCTGCTCCACCAGCAAGGCCGCCGCCACCGAGCTGTCCACGCCGCCGCTCATGGCGGCCACCACGCGCATGCCGGCCACCCCGCTCACCTCCTCAGCGCCCCCGCCTCGCGCGCCACGATGGCGGCCGCCTCCGCCGCCTCCTCCTCGTCGCTCAGCCGCCCGAAGGAGAAGCGGAGCGAGGCGCCGGCCAGCTCCGGCCTCCCCATGGCGGCGATCACGTGCGACGGCTCCAGGCTCCCCGCCGAGCAGGCCGCCCCCGCCGAGGCCTCCACCCCGGCCAGGTCGAGGCGGATCAGGAGGCTCTCCGCGCGCACCCCCGGGAAGCCCAGGTTGACGATGGAGGGAAGCCTCGCCCCCGCCCGCCGCCCGACTTCCTCGGGCCCGTTGAGCACCGCGTCCGGGAGCCGCCGCCGGACCTCCCCCAGGAAGCGGCCGGCGACCCGCCGCAGCCGCTCCCACTCCGCCCCCGCCTCGCGCGCCGCCAGCTCCGCCGCCCGCCCGAAGCCGACGATGCCGGCCGCGTTCTCCGTCCCCGGGCGGAGCTCCGCTTCCTGGCCGCCGCCGAAGAGGAGCGGGGAAAGCTCCAGCCCGTCCCGGATCCAGAGCGCGCCGACGCCCTTGGGCCCGCCCAGCTTGTGCGCGGAGACGGCCACCAGGTCCGGGCCGTCCGGCCCCAGCGCGTCCAGCCCCAGCTCCAGGAGCGGTGCCGCCTGGACCGCGTCGCTGTGGACGGGGATGCCCCGCCGGTGCGCCAGCCGGGCGGCCTCGACCACGGGCTGGAGGGCGCCCGTCTCGTTGTTCGCCCACATCAGGCTGAGGAAGGCGGGCCCGGGCTCCGCCTCCAGCGCCGCCTCCAGCGACTCCGGCGGGACCAGGCCTCGGCCGTCGCCGGGCAGGTAGGTCACCTCCCAGCCGCGCCGCTCCAGCTCGCGGAAGGCGTCCAGGACCGCGCGGTGCTCGATGGCACTGGTCACCGCCCGCCGCGGCCTCCCCCTCGCCTCGGCGGCCGCGGCCAGCCCGAAGACCGCCAGGTTGTCGGCCTCGGTGCCGCCCGAGGTGAAGACGATCCGTCCCGTCTCCGCCCCCAGCCAGCGGCGCACCGCCCGCCGCGCCGCCTCCAGGCGGCTCCGGGCCTGGCGGCCGGCCGCGTGGGTGCTCGACGGGTTGGCCCACGCCTCCCGCTCGAAGGCCACCATCGCCTCCAGGACCTCCTCCCGGATCGGCGTGGTGGCCGCCCAGTCCAGGTAGATCACGCTCTCCCCCGCCCGTCCGGGTCGCGCCGTGACCGCCTCGTCCAGCCGTGGCCGCGCTCCCTCAGATGTAGTACATGAGCCCCTGGGCGCTCTGGTCGCGGGCTTCCTCGCACAGGCTGGCCAGGTTGATGGAGTCGACCACCTTCTCGATGCTCTGCCGCAGCCGCACCCAGACGCTCCGGGTCATGCACCGGTCCGGATTGCCGCAGTGGGCGAAGTCGTCCCGTTCCAGGATGGCGCACTCCACGGGCGCCAGGGGACCCTCCAGGACGCGGAGCACGTCGCCGACGCTGATGGTCTCCGGCGGCCGGCTCAGCTCGTACCCGCCCTGGGCGCCGCGCACGCTGCGCACCAGCGACGCCTTCCTCAGCGCCGCGAAGAGCTGCTCCAGGTAACTCTCGCTCAGGCCCTGGCTTTCCGCGATCGTCTTCAGGGGTACGGGGCCCTGGCCGTAGCGCAAGGCCAGCTCGGTCATGGCCATCAGGCCGTACCGTCCGCGTGTCGAGATGTTCACGCTTCAGCCCCCCAGCTCACGGACCACCACCGGCCACCACCGGCGCGACGGCGTGCCCCCGCCGAGATGCGGAACGCGAACCCGCCGCCCGTCGCTGCGCGCCGATACCGGGCGCCGCTCGGCGCTGCACGCCGATGCCGAATTCCGAGCAAAGCAGTCGGTTATCCAGGGCACATGGTAGCATCCGGCTTCCCGCCGGTCAACGGCGATGCGGCGCGGTGCGGAGCGGCGGGGAGGGGCGCCCCGGGGTGCGAGCCCGCCGCCGGGCAGCCGGCAAAGACCGATGCACGATCGGATGGCATGGCGGCGGCGAGGCCATCCTGCCATCCGATCGCGCCGGTGCATCCCGGGAGATCCTCGCATGCCCGCATCCCGCGGCCCGGACTCAGCGGGGGCCCCTCGCCCGGGCTCAGCCCGCCGACCCGGACCCTGACCCGGTCCCCTGGCCGCCTCCGGCCTCACCCCCACCCGCGGCCCCGGGCTCCCCCGGCCACCGCTTCGGCCACCAGCCCGCCAGCCGTCTGGCCACCTCGCGTTCGTACCCGCGCTTCCCGGGCTCGTAGAATCCGCCCTGCACCCCGTCGGGCAGGTACTGCTGCTCCACGAAGCCGCGCGGGTCGTCGTGCGGGTAGCGGTAGCCCTCGCCGTGGCCGAGCCGGGCGGCGCCACGGTAGCCGGAGGAGCGGAGGTGGAGCGGCACCCCGCCCGCGGGCGCCTCGCGGACCGAGCGCTGGGCCGCGTCGATGGCGCGGACCACGCTGTTCGACTTGGGTGCCGTGGCCACGTAGAGCACCGCCTCGGCCAGAGGGATCCGCCCCTCCGGCCAGCCCACCAGCTCGGCCGCCTGGAAGGCGGAGGCGGCGACCACCAGGGCCATGGGGTCGGCCAGCCCCACGTCCTCCGCGGCGTGGATGACCAGCCGCCGCGCGATGAAGCGCGGGTCCTCGCCCGCCTCGATCATGCGCGCCATCCAGTAGAGGGCGGCGTCGGGGTCGGAGCCGCGCATGCTCTTGATGAAGGCGCTGGCCGTGTCGTAGTGCTCGTCGCCCAGGCGGTCGTAGCGGAGCGCCTTGGCCTGGATCGACTCCTCCGCCGCCTCCAGGGTCACGTGGCGGACACCGTCCGGACCGGGCTCGGTGCTGAGCACGGCCAGCTCGAGCGCGTTGAGCGCCGTCCGCGCGTCGCCTGCGGCCATGCGGACCAGGTGGTCGAGCGCCGCCTCGTCCACCTCGGCCCGGGTCCGGCCCAATCCCCGCTCCGGGTCGGCCAGGGCGCGCCGGAGGAGGGTGCGCAGCTCCCCCTCGCCCAGCGGCTGGAGGCGGAAGAGGCGGAGGCGGGAGAGGAGCGGCGCGATCACCTCGAAGTAGGGGTTCTCCGTGGTCGCCCCGATCAGCGTGAGCGTCCCGTCCTCCACGTAGGGGAGGATGGCGTCCTGCTGCGCCTTGTTGAAGCGGTGGATCTCGTCGATGAAGAGGATGGTCTTCCTCTGCTCCATCCGCTGGCGCTCGCGCGCCTCGGCCACCACCTGGCGGAGGTCGGCGACCCCGGCGCTGACCGCGCTCAGCTGGACGAAGGCGGCCCGGGTGGAACGGGCGATCAGCCGGGCCAGCGTCGTCTTCCCGCTTCCCGGCGGCCCCCAGAGCAGCAGGCTGGGCACACGCCCCGCCTCGATCGCCCGGCGGAGGAGCCGGCCCGGTCCGATCACCGCCTCCTGGCCGACGAACTCCTCCAGGCTCTGCGGCCGCATCCGGTCGGCCAGCGGCGCGTTGGCCGACCGGAAGGCCTCGCCCATCTGGTCGAAGAGGCTCACCTGCGGCTTCCTGCCTCCTTCTGCGCCGGGCCCGCCGGCTCCGCTCAGGAGCCCGCCTCCACCTCGCCCAGCGCCTCGTCCAGGACCTCCAGCGCCGCCTCCAGCTGCTCGTCCTCGATCACCAGCGGGTTGAGGAAGCGGAGCACGTTCCCGTAAATCCCCGCCGTCAGCGCCAGTACCCCGCGCTGCCGCATGGCGGCCACCACCGCCCGGGTCTCCCGGTCGGCCGGTTCCTTGGTCGACCGGTCGCGAACCAGCTCGACGCCCACCATGGCACCCAGGCGGCGGACGTCGCCGATCAGACGATGCCGCTCCTGGAGGAGGCGGAGCCCCTCGGCCAGCCGCGCCCCGATCGCCTCGGCGCGCTGCGGGAGCCGCTCCTCCTCCATCAGGCGCAGGATCTCCAGCGCCGCCGCCAGCGCCAGCGGGTTGCCCACGTAGGTGCCCCCGAGCTCGCCGTCCTCGGGAGCGTCCATCAGCTCGGCCCGGCCGGCGACGCCGGAGAGCGGGAGCCCGCCGGCGATCGACTTGGCCATGGTGATCAGGTCGGGCCGGATGCCCAGCCGCTCCGAGGCGAAGAGCGCCCCGGTCCGGCCGAAGCCGGTCTGCACCTCGTCGACGATGAGGAGGACGCCGTGCTCCCGCGCGATCTCCTCCACCCTCTGGAGGAACTCCGCCGGCGGGACGACGAAGCCGCCCTCGCCCTGGACGGGCTCGATGACGACGGCGGCCACCTCGTCCTCGGAGTAGCGTGTGTGGAAGCCGCGCTCCAGCGCCTCGGCGCAGGCGACGCCGCAGTCCGGGTACTCCAGCCCCAGCGGGCAGCGGTAGCAGTAGGCGTACGGAAGCCGATGGACACCGGCCGGGAAGGGCCCCATGCCGTGCCGGTAGGGGCGCGGCTTCGAGGTGAGCGCCAGGGCGCCCAGCGTCCGGCCGTGGAAGGCGCCCTCGAAGGCGATCAGCTCGTGCCGGCCGGTCGCCCGCTTGGCGATCTTGACCGCGTTCTCCACCGCCTCGGCGCCGCTGTTGAAGAAGGCCACCTTCACCGGCCCCTCGACCGGGACCATGCCGCCGAGCCGCTCTGCCGCGGTCACGTAGAGCTCGTAGGGGACCACGGTGTAGTCGGTGTGCAGGAAGCGCCCCGCCTGCCGGTGGACCGCCTCGACCACCTCGGGCCGGGCGTGCCCCACGTTGAGGACGCCCACGCCGCCGGTCAGGTCGAGGAAGACGTTCCCGTCCACGTCCCGGACCAGCGCCCCCTGCGCGCTCTCGATCACCACCGGGTGGAGCACCGACATCGCCCGCGGCACGACCCGGGCGTGGCGTGCCAGAATCTCGCGCGACCGCGGCCCCGGTATCTCCGTCTTCCGCTCGATCCCCGCCCTCATCGGCTGGAGCCTCCTTCCCCGTCGGTCGTCTCGCCGCTCCCGCCAGCCGCGCCGGCCGCCTCAGGCAGCCAGCTGGCGGGCCACCGTCCGGAACGCCTCCACCGCCCGCCGGCAGCCGGCGCGGTCCACGTCCAGGTGGGTGACCAGGCGGAGCGCGTCCGGGCGGGAGGGGTTGGCCAGCACCCCCTGCTCGCGCAGCGCCTGGGAGAAGGCGACGGCCGGGCCGGGCACGCCCACCAACACCATATTGGTCTCC
This sequence comes from Bacillota bacterium, assembly GCA_029961055.1. Classification (NCBI taxonomy): domain Bacteria; kingdom Bacillati; phylum Bacillota; species Bacillota bacterium. The sequence continues at coordinate 123,750 of JASBVM010000001.1, read as the reverse complement.
ACCGCGGCCGGATCGACGCGGAGCCCCGGCACGTCCGCCAGCTGCTCGGCCAGCCAGCGCGCGTTGGCGTGGTCCTCGGCCAGCCGCTCGACGTGGTGCCGGAGGGCGTAGATGCCGGCAGCCGCCAGGATGCCCGCCTGGCGCATGCCGCCGCCCAGGCGCTTCCTCTCCTTGCGCGCCCGCCCGATCCACTCGGCGGGGCCGCAGAGGAGCGAGCCGACCGGCGCGCCCAGTCCCTTGGAGAGGCAGAACATGACGCTGTCCGCGCCGCGGGCCAGCCGCTCGGCCGGCACGCCCAGGGCGACCGCCGCGTTGAAGAGGCGGGCGCCGTCCAGGTGGACCGCCAGGCCCAGCTCATGGGCGGTCGCCACCACGGCGTCGACTTCCTCCGGGCGCCAGACGGTGCCGCCGGCGCGGTTGTGGGTGTTCTCCAGGCAGACCAGCCGCGGGCGCGGGAAGTGGATGTCGGGCTGGCGGACCGCCTGACGCAGCTGCTCGGCGGTGAAGCGGCCGCGGACGCCCGGGATGGGGTGCGCCTGCGCACCCGAGAGGGCGGCGATGTCGCCCACCTCGTAGTAGTAGATGTGCGCCTCGGCCTCGCAGAAGACCTCGTCGCCGCGCTGCGTGTGGGTCAGGACCGCCACCTGGTTGCCCATGGTGCCGCTGGGCACGAAGAGCGCCGCCTCCTGGCCCACCAGCGCGGCGCCCATCTCCTCCAGCGCCCGCACGGTGGGATCCTCGCCGTAGACGTCGTCGCCCACCTCGGCAGAGGCCATCGCCTGCCGCATCGCCGGCGTGGGCCGGGTGACCGTGTCGCTGCGCAGGTCGACCACGCCGTCCGCCACCTCGATCCCCCCAGACGAAAGATGCGCGGGCCGCTCCCCTCGCCCGCGCTCTCCCAGAGATCACCCCGCCGTCTCGTGCGCCCCGTCCGAGCAGGATCCGGTTCCACCAGGTGGGTGTCCTCCCGCCGGTTCGGGCTCCTCGGCGGAGGCGCTCACCGCCGGCGGAGGCGGACTCCCTGCTGCGTTCGTTTGGGTCGGTCGGATCGAGGCGCTCTCCACGGCGGGGAAGGCTGACGCCTCGTTCCGGCCCGATCGTATCACGCGCCGTCCCGGGCGACAATCGAGCCGTGGCGTGCCAGCGCGATTCCCAGCTCTTCCAGCTGGGCGGCGTCCACCTCCGAGGGCGCGCCCATCATCAGGTCGGCCCCCCGGGCCGTCTTGGGGAAGGCGATCACGTCGCGGAGCGAGGCGGCGCCGGCCAGGATCATGGCGATCCGGTCGACGCCCAGCGCGATCCCCCCGTGCGGCGGCGCCCCGTACTCGAAGGCCTCCAGGAGGAAGCCGAAGCGCCGCCGGGCCCGCTCCTCGTCGATGCCGATCATGCGGAAGACGCGCTGCTGGATGTCCCGGCGATGGATGCGGATGCTGCCCGATCCCAGCTCGTAGCCGTTGAGCACCATGTCGTAGGAGAGCGCCCGGACGCCGCCGGGATCGCTCTCCAGCCGGTCCAGGTCGTCGGGGTGGGGCATGGTGAAGGGGTGGTGGGCCGCGTCCCAGCGCCCCTCTTCCTCGTTCCACTCCAGGAGGGGGAAGTCGGTGACCCAGGCGGGAGCGAGCCGGCTCCCGGGGACCAGGCCCAGATCGGACGCCACCTGGAGGCGCAGCTTGCCGAGGACGACGCTGGCCGCCTGGGGCTCCTCCGCCGCCACCATCAGGAGGAGGTCGCCGGGCGCCCCGCCCGTCCGCTCCAGCAGCCGCGCCACCTGCTCGCGCCCCAGCGCCTGGCGGAGCGGGCCGCGCAGCTCCTCGCCCGCGCCCAGCCACACCAGGCCGGAGGCGCCGGCCTGCCGCGCCAGCTCCGTCCAGGCGTCGATCTGCCGCCGCGAGGCGCCGGCCGCGCCGGGCACCGCCAGCGCGCGGACCGCGCCGTCCCGCTCCAGGACGCGCCGGAAGGGGGCGAACTCCAGCCCGGCCACGAGGTCGCCCACGTCCGCCACCGCCATGCCGAAGCGGAGGTCGGGCTTGTCCGTCCCGTAGCGGGCCATGGCCTCGCTCCAGGTGAGGCGGGGGAGCGGCAGCGCCACCCTCTCGCCCACCGTCGCCTCGATGGCCGAGGCGATCATCCGCTCGGCCACGTCCTGGACGTCCTCCGCCTCCACGAAGGACATCTCCAGGTCGATCTGGGTGAACTCGGGCTGGCGGTCGGCGCGCAGGTCCTCGTCGCGGAAGCAGCGGGCGATCTGGTAGTAGCGGCCGACACCGCCCACCATCAGCAGCTGCTTGAAGAGCTGCGGGCTCTGGGGCAGGGCGTAGAAGGTGCCCGGGTTGGTCCGGCTCGGCACCAGGAAGTCCCGCGCGCCCTCGGGGGTGCTCCGCGTCAGGTCGGGCGTCTCCACCTCGACGAAGCCCTCGGCGTCGAGGAAGTCCCGCACCGCCTTGACGAGCCGGTGGCGCAGGCGGAGGTTGGCCTGCATGGCGGGCCGGCGCAGGTCGAGGTAGCGGTAGCGAAGCCGGAGCGACTCGTCCACCTCGTCCGCCTCGGCCAGGGTGAAGGGCGGGGTCTTGGAGCGGTTGAGGAGCTCCATCGCCTCCGGGACCACCTCCACCTCGCCCGTGGCCAGGCGCGGGTTGACGTTCTCGGGCGCGCGCCGGCGGACGCGCCCGCGGACGGCGACCACGAACTCGGCGCGGAGCTCCCGCGCCGCCTGGTGGAGCCGCGGGTCGGCGGCCGGGTTGAAGACCACCTGGACCAGGCCCGTCCAGTCCCGCAGCTCGACGAAGATCAGGCCGCCGAGGTCGCGGGTCTGCTGCACCCAGCCCGCCAGGCCGACTTCCTCGCCCTCCATCGCCGGGCGGAGCGTGCCGCAGCCGTGCGTTCTACGAATCGTCTCGCTCGTCCCCCCCTCGCCCTCCCTCTTCGTCCTCCAGGAGCGCCGCCAGGAAGCCGGCCGGATCGCCGGCACCCCGCTCGGCCCTCCGGGTGGCCAGCCTGGCCAGCCGCTCCTCCAGCCGCGACCAGGGGACGGCCTGCTGGCGCCCGTCCCCCAGGTCCCGGAGCGTCACCTCGCCGCGCGCCGCCTCGCTCCCCCCCACCAGGAGCGCCAGGCGGAAGCGTCGGCGCGAGGCGTAGCGCATCTGCGCCTTGAGGCTCCGGCCCTCCAGCTCCACCTCGACCCGGAGCCCGGCGGCCCGGAGGCGCTCGGCGGCGGCCAGCCCCTCGGCCGCCCGCTCCGGCTCCACCAGGGCGACGAAGACGTCGGCCCCCGGCTCCGCCGGCGCCCGCGGCCCCTCCCGGGGCAGGAGCGCCAGCAGCCTCTCCATCCCGCCCGCGAAGCCGATGCCGGGCGTCGCCGGCCCGCCCAGCCCCTCCACCAGCCCGTCGTAGCGACCGCCCGAGAGGACCGCGCTCTGGGCGCCCAGGCGGTCGCTCACCAGCTCGAAGACGGTCCGCGTGTAGTAGTCGAGCCCCCGCACCAGGTGCGGGTTCTCCACCACCTCCACGCCCAGCTCGCCCAGGAGCCGCTTCACTTCCTCGTAGTGGCGGGCGCAGTCCGCGCAGAGCCAGTCGCGGGGCGAGGGGGCGGCCGCCGCCAGCTCGCGGTCCACCTTGCAGTCCAGGAGCCGGAGCGGGTTCCGCTCGAGCCGCCGCTGGCAGTCCTGGCAGAGCCGGTCGCGGAGCGGCCGGTAGTAGGCGAGCAGCGCCTCCCGGTAGCGGGGGCGGCAGACCGGGTCGCCGATGCTGTTCAGCTCGACCCGGACGCCTTCCACCCCCAGCGCCTCCAGGAAGCGGACGCCCAGCGCCACCACCTCCGCGTCGACGGTGGGCGCGCCCGCGCCCAGCACCTCCACCCCGAACTGGTAGAACTGGCGCTGGCGGCCGGCCTGGGGCCGCTCGTAGCGGAACATGGGGGCTCCCACGTAGTAGAGCTTGACGGGGCCGGGCTCCTGCTCGAGGTGGTGCTGGATGTAGGCGCGGACGGCGCCCGCCGTCCCCTCCGGGCGGAGCGTGAGCGAACGGCCCGCCGGGTCGAGGAAGGTGTACATCTCCTTCTCGACCACGTCGGTGCCGCTCCCCACCCCGCGCTCGAAGAGCTCGGTCGCCTCCACCACGGGCGTGCGGATCTCGCGGTAGCCGTAGCGCGCGGCCAGGTCGCGGAAAAGCGCCTCGACGTACTCCCAGCGCCAGGAGTCGGCCGGAAGCACGTCCTCCATGCCGCGCGGTGTCTGGATGGGCACGATGCCTGGGCTCCCCCTGACCGTCCCGCGTGGGTGCGGGTCGGGATGTCCTCGACATTCTACCGGTGGCCGGCGACAGGCTCAACTTGCGCAAGACGCGCCAGGGCGGGCGCCGGTTCCCCCGCCCGGAAGGACTTTTCCACAAGAGGCGGAATGGTAAGCCTGTATGCGCATGCCTGCACGAGGGGGGATGTTCTTGCCCGAGCAGACGAAGAGGCCGGCCCCCGGCAGCCGTCTGGCTGCGGGTGCGCTGGTGGCGGCGCTCCTTCTGGGCGTTCCGGCCACCGCCAGCGCAGCCGCCAGCCAGGTCGCCCAGGGGCCGCCGACGGTGGCCGTCAACGGCGAGCTCCTCGACCTCAGCGAAATCCGCATCGCAAGCGGAGTGCTCTTTGCACCCTTCGATGAGTTGGTCGAGGCGTTCGCCGGCCGCTATTACTTCGATCCCGCCAGCCGGACCGGGCGGGGCTTCCTGAGCCAGCCGGCCGCGGTGGTGACGGCGCGGGCCGGTCAGCCAGGCCTGGACATCGACGGCCGCCGGGTCGACGCACCGGCCGCCCTGATGACCGACCAGCTGCTGGTTCCGGTGGCCGCGCTCTTCCGCGGTCTGGGCGGGCAGGTCACCTGGGACGCGCAGCTTCGCCGCGCGGTGGTCCGCTGGTCCGCGGCCCAGGTGGTGGCCGAGCCCGAGGCCCGGAACGCCGCGACCGGGCAGTCCACCGCCGCCGGCACCACCGCGGTGCAGAGCAGCCCGGTCCAGTCGGCCTCCGCCCTGATCCTCCCCGATGTCGACGCCCGGCAGCTCGACCTGCTGGTCCACGTGGTCAACGCCGAGGCGTATGGCGCGCCCACGGAGACCCAGGTGGCCGTGGCCGCGGTGATCGTCAACCGCGTCCGCGCCGGCTGGGGACGGAGCCTGGCCGACGTCCTCCTGGCGCCCGGCCAGTTCACGGTGGTGCGGACCGGCGCCTACCTGCGGACACCGCTGATGCCCAGCGTCCGCGAGGCGGTGCTGCGCGCGTTGCGCGGCGAGGATCCCACCGGCGGCGCGCTCTACTTCACCGACCTGGCCTCGGTGCCGGCGGCGTGGAAGAACCCCGCCCGCTACACGCTCACCCTGCAGAGCGGCGGCATGGTCTTCTACCGGCCGCGGTGAACCGGAGAGCGGCGAGCGAGGGAGCGGCCGGGCCGCTCCCTCGCTCGCTCCGCCGCGCTCCCGCGGGCGCCCCCTTCCTGCCGCGTCAATGGGGCTCCAGGTACTCGCTGGTCACCCAGCCGTCGACCACGACGGTGCTCCCCTGCTGGAGCACCACGTGCGACCAGCCGTTCTTCTGCCCCAGGACCTCCACCACGGTCCCCTTCCGCAGCTGCCCGACCCGGGTGGCGTTCTCGTCGGGATCCGAGCGCACGTTCAGGTAGTCGGTGGTGACCGTCGCCTCCATGGCGGCGCTCCGTCCGGAGCTGCTCTGCGAGCCGGTCGCCTGGGAGCCCCCGGTCCCCGAGGTGTCGCTCCCCGGCGCGGGCGCCGAGGCGACCACCGCCGCCTCCAGGTCGGCCACCTGCTGCTCCAGGTGCGTCACCCGCTGGGCGAGCTGGTCCACGGTCGCCTGCTGGTTGGAGGCGCTGCCGCCTCCGCCGCAGCCGGCCAGCAGCAGCGCCAGGCCGGCCAGGACCGCCACCGGCGCCCCGCGGCGGGCCGCCCCTGCCCTGCCTCCCGCCATGACTTGACCCCCCTTCCGCTCACGGAACATATTCGTCCCCTCGACCCGCTATGCCGCGGGGACGCCTGTCCCACCCGGGCGCCGGCGAGCCCCGGGAGAGGAAGGTCCGGTGGCGCAAAAGGGGTTTGCAACTACGGGTCGCGCCTGGAGACCGCGAACACGTTCTACCCGAGCAGCAAGACGTGCTCCCGCTGCGGGGAAGTGAAAGGGGACCTGCCCCTGGGGGAGCGGACGTTCCGGTGCGATGCCTGCGGTCTCGTCCTGGACCGGGACGAGAACGCGGCGCGAAACCTCGCGGCGCTTTTGGCCGCCGTCGCCGGGAGTGGCCCGGAGACGCGAAACGCCCGTGGACGGGGTGTAAGACCTGAAGCCGCCTTCGGCGGCATGCAGGCGGTCCCGGAGGAAGCGGGAAGCCGGCGGCGCGAAAGCGCGTAAGACCGGCGCCTCCGCCCGGCAACGGATGGATGCCGGGAACAGATTTCGATGTTCTCGGCAACGGCTCAGAAGCGACGGTCGCTGTCGAGGAGCAGCGTGACGGGTCCTTCGTTGACCAGCTCGACGCTCATCTCCGCCTGGTAGCGGCCCGTGGCCACCTCCAGGCCGCTGGCCGCCAGCCGGTCGACCAGCTCCTGGAAGACCGGCGCCGCCTCCTCGGCCGGGGCCGCCTCGGTGAAGCTGGGCCGCCGGCCGTGGCGCGCGTCGCCGTAGAGGGTGAACTGGGAGACGACCAGGAGCGCGCCGCCGCTCTCCAGGATGGAGCGGTTGAGCCGGCCCGCCTCGTCCTCGAAGATGCGCAGGTGGAGGATCTTGTCGGCCATGTAGGCGGCCTCGCGGCTGCCGTCGCCGCGCCGGACGCCCACCAGCACCAGGAAGCCCCGCCCGATGGCGCCCACCCGTTCACCCGCCACGCGGACCTCGGCGCGCGAGACCCGCTGGACCACCGCCCGCACGCTCAGGCGCGCCCCGCCGCGCCCGCCACGTCGGCCGCCAGCACGTCGCGCACGCGCTGCATCTGGCGGAGCACGTTCTCCAGCTGCTGGCGGTTGCGCACCTCCAGGACCATCTCGATGCTGGAGCGCTGGCCGCGGAGCGGTCGAACCTGGGCGCTGACGATGTTGATCCGGTTCGCCGCCACCACCTGGGCCACCTCGGAGAGCAGCCCGGGCCGGTCGAGGGCGGTGACCACCACCTTGCGCGGCAGGTAGGCGCTCTCCACCTTGTCCCAGGTGACCTCGATCCGGCGATCCGGCTCCTGGGCGAGGCGCAGGGCGATGTTGGGGCAGTCCATGCGGTGGACGGAGACGCCGCGCCCGTGGGTGACGTACCCCACGATCGGCTCCCCCGGCACCGGGTTGCAGCAGTGCGGGAAGCGGACGAGCACGTTGTCGATGCCCTTCACCCGCACCCCGTTGGAGGGGGCGCCCCACTCGGTCAGCCGCGCCAGGACGGCCTCGTCGCTCTCCGGCCGTTCCGGCGGGCGCGCCCGCCCCTCCAGCTGGCGGAGGCGGCCCAGCACCTGGGCGACGCTGATGCCCCCGTAGCCGACCGAGACCAGCAGGTCGTCCGCGCCCTGCAGGTTGAGCCGGCGGGCGATCTCCTCCATCCGCTGCGGGTCCAGCCAGCTGGCCGGGTCGCCGCCCAGACGGTGGACCTCCCGCTCCAGCATCTCGCGCCCGCGGGCCAGGTTCTCCTCCCGCCGCTCCCGCTTGAACCACTGGCGGATCTTGGCCCGGGCGCTGGCCGTCTTGACGATGCCGAGCCAGTCCGAGCTGGGCCCCGGGCTCTGCTTCGAGGTGATGATCTCCACGATGTCGCCCGTCTCCAGCGCCGAGGAGAGGGGCGTGATGTGGCCGTTCACCTTGGCGCCCACGCAGTGGTGGCCGATCTCCGTGTGGATGGCGTAGGCGAAGTCGATGGGCGTCGCCCCGCGCGGCAGAGGGACCACGTCGCCCTTGGGGGTGAAGACGAAGACCTCGTCCGGGAAGATGTCGATCTTGAGCGACTCCATGAACTCGCGGGGATCGCGCAGGTCCTTCTGCCACTCCAGGATCTCCCGGAGCCAGTTGAGCTTCTGGTCGAGCTTGGGGTCCGTACGGCCTTCCTTGTACCTCCAGTGGGCGGCGATGCCGACCTCGGCCGTCCGGTGCATCTCCCAGGTCCGGATCTGGATCTCGAAGGGCTCGCCCTGCGGGCCGACCACCGTGGTGTGGAGCGACTGGTACATGTTCGGCTTGGGGGTGGCGATGTAATCCTTGAACCGGCCCGGGATCGGCCTCCAGAGGGTGTGGACCACGCCCAGGGCCCCGTAGCAGTCGCGGACCGAGTCGACGATGACGCGGACGCCCACCAGGTCGTAGATCTCGTTCAGGTCCTTCCCCTGGTGGTACATCTTCTGGTAGATGCTGTAGAAGTGCTTGGCACGCCCCTGCAGCTCCGCCTTGATGCCCACCTCGGCCAGCCGCGGCCGGAGCGCCTCCATCACCTGCTCGGCGAAACCCTCCCGCTCCGCCCGCCGCTTGGGGATGCGCCGCGCCAGATCCCGGTAGACGTCGGGCTCCAGGAAGCGGAAGGCGAGGTCCTCCAGCTCCCACTTGATGCGGTAGATCCCCAGGCGGTGCGCCAGGGGGGCGAAGATGTCCAGCGTCTCCTGGGCGATATCCCGCCGCTTCTCGGGTGGCAGGTACTCCAGCGTGCGCATGTTGTGCAGCCGGTCGGCCAGCTTGATCAGGATCACCCGGATGTCCTTGGCCATGGCCAGGAACATCTTGCGCAGGTTCTCGGCCTGCTCCTCGACCCGGCTCCGGTACTTGATCTGGCCCAGCTTGGTGACGCCGTCCACCAGAAGCGCCACCTCCGGGTCGAAGGCGCTCTCCAGCTGGGCCAGGGTGACGCCGGTATCCTCCACCACGTCGTGGAGGAGCGCCGCCTCGAGCGTGGCCGCGTCCAGCTCGAGGTCGGCCAGGATGCCGGCCACCGAGAGGGGGTGGATGATGTAAGGCTCCCCCGAGGCGCGGAACTGCCCCCGATGCGCCTCGCTGGCGAAACGGAAGGCCGCCTCGAGGCGCTCCACGTCCTCGCGTCCCAGGTAGGTGCTGGCCCGTTCCCGGAGGGGCGCGAAGTCGCTCGGGTCGCTGATCGCCACTCCCAGGATGGTCGGCACGTCGGTCCACTCCGTTCTCGACGCGGCCGCTCTCTGTCTCCAGCGCCGCATCGACCTTTCCCTACAATATAGCACCGGCCCCGGGGCGCCTGCTGGACGGGCAGGAAGCGGGGCGGCGGCGCGTCCGCCCGCTACCCCGGCGGCGGCCGCCCCCGCTCAGCGGATGACGCGCTGGCGCTCGCTCTCGGCGATGCGGACCAGGGCGCCGCTCTCCAGCTCGGGCAGGACGTAGAGCCGGCCGCCGGCCGCCTCGCAGAGCTGGCGCAGGTAGCCCTCGTTGGGTGCCAGGCCGACACAGGCGAAGGCCAGGCGGCGCCGGCGGATCTCCCGCGCCGCCTCCACCGCGTCCTGCAGCGGGTTGAGCGAGAGGCGCGGGACGGTGGGGATGCCGTCGGTGAGGAGGAGCAGGAGCGTCTTCCTGCGGGCGTGGGCGGCCACGTACCGGGTGGCGTGGACGAGCCCCTCCGCCAGGGGGGTGAGCCCGCTGGGGTGGACGGCGTCCAGGCCCTCGGCCAGGAGCCGCCAGCGCCGGGTGAAGCCGGCGTGGAGCCGGCTGGTCCGGTCCTGAAAGACGATGATGGCCACCCGGTCGCGGGTCTGGAGCGCCAGGTGGCGGACGAGCCGTCGCGCCGCCGCCATGCGGGCGCCGGCCATGGAGGCGCTGGCGTCGAGGAGGAGGCAGATGTCCAGGGCGCCGCGGCGCCGGCGGGGCAGGACGCGGAGGTGGCGGAGGAGCTCCCGCGGGGCCCGCACCCCGCCGGCAGCCAGCGCGTGGCGGACGGTGCCCGCCAGGTCGAGCTGCTGCCAGCCCGGGGAGGTCCGGAGCGGCTCGTCGCGGCGGGCGGCACCGGGGGCGGCGCGCCCGCGGAGCAGGCGGGCGCCCGGCGCACCGTTCCGCCCCGGCAGCAGGGGCGGGCGCTTCAGCTCGCGCTCCAGACTCCTCGCCGCGGAGGAAGGGCGGGTGGAAGCGTCCGTCCTCTCCGCCGGGAAGGGGTGCTGCACCGGCGTGGCACGCGCTTCGCCCGCGCCGCCGGTCCCGGGAGCGGCGGCCGCTTCCGGCCCGCTTCCCCCTTCGTCCGCGCGTCCGGTCCGGACACGCTCCCGTCCCGGCGCCGGCCCGGGACCGCGGAGGAACGAGTCGGAGGCGTCGTGGTAGCCGTCGAGGCGGAGGCGGCCGGTGGCGGGGTTGGAGAGCTCCACCAGCTCGTCGATGCGGCGTGGCTCCACGCCCAGCGCTTCCAGGGCGCGCTCCAGGGCCAGCACCAGGCCGACCAGGTCGGGCGGCCCGGCAAAGGCGGCGGGGTGGAAGGCCAGGTGGACGTGGTTGCGGTGGGCGGCGCGGAGCACCTCCCCCTGCCCGTAGACCAGCCTTCCGTTGAGGCGCCCGCCGCCCGCCCCGGTCTGGATGTCGACCAGCTCCGGCCGGGCGAAGACCGGCACCAGGAAGCGGGCGACGGCCCGGGGGTCGAGGCGGGCGACGGCGTGGAAGAAGTCGACGTGCCAGATCTGGCCCGGGCGGGAACGGCCGTAGAAGACCTCGCCCGCGTCCTGGTCGCCCAGGACGAAGACGGTGGAGGGGCGGTCGGAGCGGAGGAGGTGGACGTGGAGACTGACGGCACAGGCGTCGCCCACCGCCAGCGCCCTTCCTCGCCCGATCCGCTCCAGCGCCCGCTCCAGCCCGGCCCGGGCGATCGCCGGCTCGGCCGGCTCCGCGGCCGGCCGCCGCGCGAAGAGCCTCACGGTTGCGGCCTCGCCTCGCGGAAGCGTTCCTCGGGCCGGACCAGGAGCCAGGGCCGCGCCCGCCTGGGCGGTGCCCAGGCGGGGGGAACCGGCCGAACCCCCTCGTCCCCGCCGTCCGCGGCCGCCGCCGGGACCGCCGCGGACGGCCCGTCCAGCCGCAGGCGGTGGAGGAGGCGGCGGAGCCGGCCGGCTTCCCCGGAGGAGCCGGCGGGCGCTCCGCCCGGACCCGGGCCACCCCTTGCCGGCGGAACCTCCGCCTCGGCTCCCTGCTCCCCGGCGGCGGGATTCGGCGGGCCTTCTTGCGCGCCCCGTCCGGCCGGGGTGCCCTCTCCCGCGGCCGGCTCGGCGCGGCCGGCGGGCGCCGCCTCGCGGAAGGGCGGATCGCAGAGCGCCGGCTCGCGCAGGAAACGGGCCACCTCTGCCTGCTCCTCCGGGACCATGCGCCCTGCCAGCAGGAGCGGCAGGGTCGCCAGGAGCTCCTCCTGCCCCACGCGGCTCCGCCCGCGACGGAGAGCCTCGAGGCGTGACGCCAGCTGCCAGGCCTCCACGGTGCGGAGGCTCTCCAGGCCGAAGCGCGTGTAGACGGTCGCCAGGAGCGAGCGGAGCCAGGCGCTGGAGCCCGGCACCGGTTCGCGGCCGAGAGCGGCGCGGAGCGGGGCGAAGGGGCCGGCCGCACCCTCCGCCGGCTCGCCCTCCGGCTCCCTCCCGTCCGGCGCGGTCTCCCCCAGCGGGTCGCGGCGGAGGATCGCCTCCACGTCGGCCGGCTCCGCTGGCCGGCCCATCCGCACGACCAGGTCGAAGCGGTCGGCCAGCTGGCGGCGGACCTCCTCCAGCGGCCCGGGCTCCTCGTCCGGGTTGGAGGCAGCCCAGACGGTCACATTGACCGGGAGCTCCACCCGGGGGAGTCCCGCTTCCTCGATCTGGAGGCGGCCGGGCCGCGTGCCCATCACGTCGAGGAGGACGTCCGCCAGCTCCGGGGCGACGTCGGCCAGCCGGTTGATCTCGTCGACGAAGAGGATGCCCCGGTGGGCCTGGGCGATGGTGCCGGGAAGGAGCGCCGGCCGGTCGGCGGCCAGGCGCTCGAGGTCGATGGTCCCCACCACCGTGCCGATCTTGGCCGAGGCCGAGATCTCCAGGAAGGGCATGGGCACTTCCTCGCTGCCGATCCGCTCCAGCTCCTCCCGGCCGAGGGAGCGGTGCTGGGGGCAGTGGGGCCGCTCCGGGTCGCAGTTGAAGAGGCAGCCGCGCACCCTCCGGATGGGCGGGAGAAGCGGCCGCACCGAGCGCAGGACGGTGGTCTTCCCCGTTCCGCGGACCCCCTGGGCGTGGAGGTGGAGCGGCACGCCCCACCGTCGCGCCAGGACCGACAACTCGACGGCCTGGTAGAGGCTCTCGTTGCCCGCGTGCCGGACGGGCTCGCGCATCACCATGGGAACGACCACCCCGGGAGCGTAGTCTGCTCCCGGGGCTGGTCCTTTATGCCAGTCCGGATCGTCGCTCGCCCGCGTCGGCCCCGCTGCCGGCACAGGCCGGCTTCTGCCGGCTCAGGCCGGTTTGGCCGCGGGCTCCTCCCTCCGCCGCGCCAGGAGCCAGTAGATCGGGCTGGCCAGGAAGATGGAAGAGTAGGCCCCAGTGCCCATGCCCACCAGGAGCGCCAGCGTCATGTCGCGGATGGTCACCCCGCCGAAGAAGAAGACGGCGGCGATGGCCAGGAGCGTGGTGGTGGTGGTGTTGATGGAGCGGACCAGCACCTGGTTGAGCGACCGCTCGACCAGCTCCAGCAGCGACTCGCGCCGGCGCTGGCGCAGGTTCTCGCGCACCCGGTCGTAGATGACGATGGTGTCGGTGATGGAGTAGCCGAAGACCGTCAGGATCGCCGGGATGAAGTAGGTGTCCACCGGCAGCCGGAAGATCGTGAAGAGCCCCACCACCACCAACACGTCGTGCAGGTCGGCGAGCACCGCCCCGACGGCGAAGCGCCACTCGAAGCGGACGGCGATGTAGGCGAGCATCAGCACCACGGCGATCAGGAGCGCCAGGGCCGCCGAGCGCTCGAGCTCCGAGCCGATGACCGGCGAGACCTCGTTGACGCTGCGGACGCTGATCGGGTTGTTCAGCGACTTCTGGACCTGGTCGATCATCCGGTTCCGCTCCGCCTCGTCGGTGGTCGGGACGGTGACCAGGTACTCGTCGGCGCCCGTGCCGGTGGCGCGGACGGTCACCTCGGGCGTCACGCGGCTGAAGGCGGTCCGCACCTCGGCCACGCTGGTCGGGCGGGCGAAGCGGAGGTCGAAGAGGGTGCCGCCCTTGAAGTCGACGCCGTAGTTGAGCCCCTGCGTCGCCAGCGAGACCAGCGTGGCGACCAGGACGATCCCCGAGATGGTGAACCAGATCCTCCGGTGGTGGATGAAGCGGAAGTGGAAGCGCTCCCGCTCCAGCAGCGCGGGCTCCGCGGCGGCGGCCGGGGCCGCCTTCTTCCGGTCGCGCTTCGCCCTCTCCTCCGCGGCCGCCACCTGGGCGCCCACCTCCGCCTCGTGGCCGAACATGAGGAAGCCGGGGTGGATCCCGGTGCCGACCTGCCAGCGGAGGAGCTGGCGGGTGATCAGGATGGCGGTCAGCATGCTGATCAGGACGCCGACTCCCAGCGTGACCGCGAAGCCGCGGACCGGGCCGGTGCCGAAGTAGTAGAGGACGGCCACCGCGATCAGCGAGGTCACGTTGGAGTCGAGGATCGCCCGGAAGGCGTTCTTGAAGCCGGCCTCCAGCGCCGAGCGCAGCGTCAGCCCGCGGCGGAGCTCGTCGCGGACCCGCTCGAAGATGATGACGTTGGCGTCGACGGCCACGCCCACCGACATGATCAGGCCGGCGATGCCCGGCAGCGTGAGCGTGGCGTGGATCAGGTGGAGCACCAGGAGGTCCAGCAGGAAGTAGATGGTGAGCGCCACCGTCGCCCAGAAGCCCGGCAGCCGGTAGTAGAGGAGCATGAAGGCGGCGACCAGGAGGAGGCCGGCGATCCCCGCCACCACGCTCCGGTGGAGCGACTCGGCCCCCAGGGAGGCGCTGACCGTCTGGTTGGCGATGATCTTGAGCGGGATGGGGAGCGCGCCGGACTGGAGCGCGACGGCGTCGTTCTTCGCCTGCTCCAGCGAGCTGTACCCGGTGATGATGGCCTGCCCGTTGGGGATGACCGCGCTGACCTGGGGGTTGGTCAGGAGCTTGTCGTCCAGGTAGACGCCGATGTGGCCGCGCGGGTCCGAGCCGTTGCTGGCCTGGGCGTACGGCAGCGCCGCGGCCGTCGCCTTCTCGAACGCCTTGGCGCCCCGCGCGTTGAACTTGAGCGCCACCACGGGCTGGTTGCTCTGGGGGTCGATCTCCGGGTCGGCCGAGACCAGCTCGGCGCCGGTGACGATCACGTCCCCCTTGTAGTCCCGGAACTCCAGCTTGGCCGTCCGCCCGATCGTCCGGATCGCCTGCTCCGGGTTCTTCACGCCGGGGAGCTCGACGATGATCCGGTTGTTGCCCTGCTGCTGGATGATCGGCTCGGCGACGCCCAGGCCGTTGACGCGCTGCTCGATGATCTGCCGCGCCTTCGACATCGCCTCGGGGGTGAGCGGGTGCTGCCTGTCGGGCTCGGCCTGGTAGACCACGTGGACGCCGCCCTGCAGGTCGAGGCCCAGGGTGATCCGCTGCCAGAGCGGCCGCTCCTGGTTGAACGGCAGCGGCACCAGTGCGTAGACCGCGGCAGCGGCGACGACGAGGACGGTCGACACGAGGTAGACGATATTGCGCGTCCGGCGGTTCATGCCTGCAGGGTTTCCCCCCGAAGCGGTCCACCCTTGGATCCACGGGTCTCGGCCGCATGAAAAATCCATGTGCCGCGGGCACATGGCGTCCAGCCGGAAGGGTACGGTGCATTATAGGGACGGCCGCGGAGGCTTGTCAAAAGGTTTCTCGCAGCCGCTCCACGTCGACGTGCAGGCCGCGGAAGCGGTTGATGGCGGCGGCGATCTCGTAGCGGCGCGGCAGCGCCCAGTCGCCGCGCACCTCCTCCGGGCGCTCGACCAGGGAGCGCCAGCCGCCGCTACGGAGCGCTTCCTCCGCCGCCTCCAGCAGCTCGGGCATGGCCGGCGTCGCGCCGCCGGCGCCCTCCCGCTCCATCCGCGCCAGCAGGCGAAGGATGTGGCCGATGGCGCGGGACTGGGTCACCTCCACCACCTGCTCCACCGCGCCCAGGTCGATCTCCCAGCGGCCGAAGCGGAGCTCGTCCACCTCCTGGGAGCGGATCCTCGCCGGCCGGCGCTCCTCCGCCTCCAGCACGGCGAGCCGCGGGTGGCGGCGGATGCGGAAGCGGACCGGTCCGGGCGCCTCGGGCTCGCGCTGGGAGGGGAGCTCCTCCGTCAGCCGCCGGGCTTCCTCGGTGATGACGGCGGGGCGGAACTCGCGCATGGCGATGACGTGGTCGGCCACGTCCAGGTAGTCGCCCACGCCTCCCACCACCAGGATGGTGGAGACGCCCAGCTCGTCGCGCAGCTGGCGGACCCGGTCGACGAAGGGGACGATGGGCTCCTGCTCCCGCGGGATCAGCCGCTGCATGCGCCGGTCGCGGACCATGAAGTTGGTGGCGCAGGTGTCCTCGTCCATCAGGAGGAGGCGACTCCCCGCCTCCAGCGCCTCGGCGATGTTGGCCGCCTGGGAGGTGCTGCCGCTGGCCAGCTCGGTGGTGAACGTCTCCGTCTCGACCCCGCCCGGCAGCCGCCCGATGAAGGGCGAGATGTCCACCGCCGTGACCGCGCGGCCGTCCTCCGCCCGCACCTTGACCGCGTCGCGGCGGGTGAGGCAGAGCTCCCGGCCGTCACCCGGGATGTGGTCGTAGACGCCCAGCTCGACGGCCCGCTCGAGCGTGCTCTTGCCGTGGAATCCGCCGCCCGTGATCAGCGTGACCCCCTCGGGGATGGCCAGTCCCTGCACCTCCCCCGCGTGGGGCAGGAGGAAGCTCTGGCGCATCTCCCCGGGCGCGCGGAAGGGGACCGCCCGCCCCGGGTCCAGCGGCAGGTCGCTCACCCCGGAGCGGCGGGGCAGGATGCTGCCCTCGGCCACGAAGGCGACCAGCCCGCGCTCCTCCATCAGCCGGCGGGCGACCGCCTGGTCGGCGGCCACCTCCTGCCAGGCGCGCAGCTGGCGGGCGTTGAGGCTCCGGTAGAGGAGCGCCTCGCGGACCACCGCCGGGATCTCCTCGAGGAGCAGGATGGCCGCCTGCCGTCCCAGGATGGTCCGGCCGTCGGCCGGCAGCCCCGCCTGGAAGCGCCAGGTCAGATGCCCCTCGGCGTCCACCTCCATGGCGCTCCGCGGCAGGAAGGACTGCCCGGGTTCGGCCACCCGGATCTCGCCCGAGTGGCCCGTCCCGCGCCTCCGCTGCCCCCGCGCCTGGAGCACGCGGACCACCTGCCGGAGGAGGAAGTCGGCGGTGGCGATCCGCCCCTCCGGGGTCTGGAGCGGCTCCAGCGGCAGGCCGTGGACTTTGGCCTCCATCTCCACGCGCAGGCGCGACGGCTCGGCGAAAGGATCGCCCTGGACGTGGTCGACGTGGAGCGTGAAGCCTCCCAGCGACCAGCGGCCGGCCAGGCCCTGGTACGCCTTGTACCCCCGGCCGTCGAGGCGTTCCAGGAGCGCCCGCAGCCGCTCGGCGTCGGGCTGCGGCGGGCGGCTCCGCGTCTCCATGCCCGCGCCCCGCGGCGGTCGCCGGGCGCCCGGGTCGAAGCCCATCTCCATCCTCGCCTCCCAGGGAAGAGCATGCGCAGCGCCTATGCTAAGCGTTTCCGGGCGACCTCGTCCAGGCGCGAGCGGGGCGGGCGGGCGCCCTCCGGGCCCCCGGGGGGCCCGGAGCACATATACTGGGCCGCTCGTGCACGGGAGGTGGGAGCGATGGACGCGCAACCCGACCAGGAGAACCGGGAGCGGGGAGCGGGCCACCGGCCGCTTCCTCGCCCGCGGAGGGCAGGCGAGGGTGGCGAGGAGCCTTCCGCCCCGGTGGGAGGGGTGGCCTCCGCCGGCCCGGGCGGCGCCGCGACCGAGCCGGCCGCCGCCCTTTCGCCCGGGCCCGCCCAGGAGAAGAGGGCCGTGCCGGAGGCGCCGGGGGAGCCCGGCCCCGACGGCCCGCAGGCGGAAGGCGACGGCGAGGAAGGCGGCCGGCTCCGGGCGCCGGCCGCGGGCGGTGCGGAGCGGAGCAGCGGCGGTCCGGGCCGCCGGACCCGCCGCCCGCTCCGAACCCTGCGCTGGGAGGAGCTGACGCAGGAGCTGCGCGGCATGCACGCCGCCCTGCAGGCGCTGGAGCAGCGGACGGAGGCGCTGGTGGAGCTGGCCGAGCTCGCGCGGCTGCTGGTGACGAAGCCCGAAGAGGTGGTCAGCGGCCTGAGGGCGCTGGCGGAACAGCTGGAGCGCAGCGACCCGCCGGCCGGTCGCCCGGTCGCTGCGGCCGGCGGCCCGCCCACGGCGGGCCGGGCGGAGGAAGGCGACGATCCCCTGGCGGAGCTGCTCCGCTCGCCGCAGGTCCGGCGGACGCTGAGCCGGCTGCTGGGGCAGGGCTGACCGGGCTGGCCGGCCCGGTGCCGCGGCCGCGCCGTCGCCCTCTGCCCTTCCTCCTCCCGGCGACCGGGCGCGGGCGGACCCGAAGGCCACCCGGGGAGGCGTGCGGGGAGAGGGGGTTCACCCCCTCTCCCCGCGCGCGATCCACCCGGCTCGGCTGTCCGGGCGGCTTCTCAACCCTGGCTGTGCTCGCCCATCCAGTCGTCGTCAAAGATCAGCTTGATGATGATCAGGAGGATCGTCCCCCCAGGCGGAAAGCCGCCCCGCCCGGGAGCCCGGGGCGGCCACCCCCGCGCCGCCGGCCGCGCCCGGAGGCAGAAGGAGCCGGAGGCGCACCTCCGCCCGGCCGGCCGCGTCGGCGGTCACCTCGATCCGCTCGACCAGCTCCGCGAGGATCCGCCGGCGCAGCGCCCACTCGGGCTCCCGCGCCCGGCCGGCGGCGGGCGGTCGCCCTTCCTCCCCGCCGCCGCGGCTCCGCCGCCCGCGCCCGGCCTCCGCCCGGAGGGCGGCCGCCTCGCGCAGGAGCGCGCTCCGCTCGGCGCGCAGGCGCTCGCTCTCCGAGGCGTACCGCGCCGCCGAGAGGAAGCCCTGCTGGAAGGCCCAGAGCGTCCGCTCGCGCGCCCGGCGGAGGGCGCGCAGGCGGTCGACGAGAAGGCGACGCCGCGCCCGGCGCTCGGCACCCGCCCCTTGCGCCTCGCCCGCGCCCGCCTCCGCCCCGGGGGCGGCCAGCCCGGTGAGGCGCTCCTCCACCGCCGCCCAGACCCTGGCCTCCAGGAGGTCGGCGGGCACGTAGCGGCCGTGGGCGGGCGGAGGCGGCGAGCCGGCCGCCCCGGCGAGCGGTGTGGCGCCCGCCCGGCGCGCGCTCCGGCAGACGTAGTAGCGGAAGAGACGGCTGCGCTGCCGCCGGCTCTGCCCCACCATGGGCGCGCCGCAGTGGCCGCAGCGCACGAGCCCCCCGAGGAGGAAGGGGGTGGCGCCGCGGGCGCCCGCCGCTTCCTCCCGCCGGAGGCGGCGCTGGACCGCCTCCCACCGCTCCGCCTCCACCAGCGGCGGCACCTCGACCAGCGACCACTCGTCGCGGGGCCGCTCGCGCGTCCGCCGGCGCCGGCCCTGGCGGGTGATCGACCAGCGGTGGACCCGGAGGCGCCCGCGGTAGGTCTCGTTCCTCAGGATGCGGGCGACCGTGCGCGCCCACCAGCGAGGCCCTCCGCCCGGCGCCGGGATGCCGAGCGCGGCCAGGCGCCGGGCGATGGCGGCGGGTCCGAGGCCTTCCTCGGCCCAGGCGAAGAGGAGCTGGACCACGGGCGCGGTCGCCGGGTCGGGGAGGAGGCGGTCGCCCTCGGGGTCGAAGCGGTAGCCGTAGGTGCGGGGCGCGTTGATGATGCCGCCGGCGCGCGCCTTGGCCAGCTTGCCGCGCGTCGTCCGCTCGCGGATCTTCTCGCGCTCGTACTCGGCGATGGCGCCGCGCAGCGCGTAGAAGAGACGGCCGTCCGGCGTGTCGCGCCACTCGTAGCCGACGAACTCCAGGCGCGCCCCCGAGCGCGTGATCTCCTCGGTCAGGAGGAGTTGGAGCGCCAGCGAGCGCGCCAGCCGGTCGGGGTCGAGGACGACCACCAGGTCGAAGGCGCGGCGGCGGAGGGCGCCGCGCAGGCGCTCCAGCTCCGGGCGGTCGAGCGTGTCGCCGGGGACGCCGCGCTCGACGAAGGCGACCACCTCCTCGGCGCCCAGCTCGAGCGCGCGGCGGCGGCAGAGCTCTTCCTGGCTGCGGAGGCTGTAGCCGCCCACCTGCTCCTCGGAGGAGACGCGGGCGTAGACGGCGGCGCGCATCCTTCGCTCCAGGCTCCGGTCAGCGGCCCGGCCGCCCGGCCGCGCGACCCCCCGCCCGGCCGGCCGCCTCCTCCGGCCCGGGCGCCGCCCCCTCCCCCGCCCGGCTCGCCCGCCAGAGGCGGAGCGCCTCGCGGAGCGCCGCCTCCTCCGCCGGCGTGGACGGAGGAAGCGCCTCCACCCGGAGGCGGAGACGCTCCCCGCGGATCCTGCTTCCTCGCATAGGCCCCTCGCCTCCCGGCGAGGCAGGCTATGCGGCGCTACGCCGTACCGTTCGCGGCCGCGCCCAGGTGGCGGCTCCCCGGCCGCTCGACGGGCAGGCCCCTGCGGCAGAGCGGGCAGTCGCCGGCGGGCCAGCTGGGAAGGTCGAGCCGGGCGCCGAAGGCGGCCGGCACGTCGAAGCGGACGGCGCCGCCGGAGCGGTCGGCCACCGCCGCCACCGCCAGCACCCGCGCGCCGGCGGCGCGGGCCAGCTCGATCAGCTCGCCGACCGAGCCGCCGGTGGTGACCACGTCCTCGGCCACCACCACCCGCTCGCCCGGTTCGAGGGCGAAGCCCCGCCGCAGGCGGAGCGCGCCCTCCTCGCGCTCGGCGTAGAGCGCCCGCGCCCCCAGGCGCCGGGCGAGGAGGTAGCCCAGGATGACGCCGCCGAGCGCAGGGCCGGCCACGGCGTCCACTTCCTCGCGCAGGAGGGGGGCGAGCCGCCGGGCGAGCAGGTCGGCCGCGCGCTCCGCCGCCTCGGGCCGCTCGAAGAGCCGGGCGCACTGGACGTAGCCGTCGCTGTGGCGGCCGGAGGTGAGGAGGAAGTGGCCCCGCCGGAGCGCCCCCACCTCCTCCAGGAGCCGCCGCACCTCGAGATCCTGCGCATCGTCGCCGCTCATCGCAGCACCTCCAGCACGCGCCCCAGCGCCGCCACCGGATCGGGGGCGTGCCGCACCAGGCGCCCGAGCACCAGCAGGTCCGCCCCCGCCAGGGCGGCCTCGGCCGGCGAGGCCACCCTCCTCTGGTCGTCGCCGGCGGGCGGCTCGCCCGGCAGCCGCAGGCCCGGTACGGCCAGACGGGGCCCGGGGCCGAAGCGGCGCCGGAGGCCGGCCACCTCGTGCGCGGAGGCGACCAGCCCGTCGACGCCCGCCGCCAGCGCCAGCTCGGCCAGGCGCAGGGCGGTGGCGGCCACGCCCCGCGCGAAGCCCATCGCCGCGAGGTCGGCTTCCTCGAGGCTCGTCAGCACCGTCACCGCCAGGATCCCGGGCCGCCCGCCGGCCTCGTCGCGCGCCGCGCAGGCGGCCTCGAGCATGGCGCGGCCGCCGCCGGCGTGGACCGTCAGCCAGCGGGCGCCGAGGCCCGCCGCCGCGCGGACCGCCTGCGCCACCACGGCGGGGATGTCGTGGAGCTTCAGGTCCAGGAAGAGCTCGCCCCCCCGCCCGGCCAGCCAGCGGGCGGGCTCCGGGCCATAGGCCGTGAAGAGCGCCGGGCCGATCTTGAAGCCGCTCAGCGCGCGCCCCTCGGGCGTCTCCAGCAGCCGCTCGACCAGGCGGCGGTCCGCCTCCCAGGCGGGTCCGTCCAGCGCCAGGAAGAGGAACGGCCTCCCGCGGTCGCCCGCCTGCCTGCTCCCGGTCGGGCTCAAGCGCCTCCCCCCTCTCCCTGTCCCTCTCCCGCCCGGCGCGCAGGCCGGGCCGCGCCGATCATCGCCTCCACCGAGGCGAAGCCCTCGCGCCGCAGCAGCGCCTCCAGCTCGGCCGTCACCCGCAGGCAGGCGTCGGGCTCGACCAGGTTGGCCGTCCCCACCTGGACCGCCCGCGCCCCGGCCATGAGGAATTCGGCCGCATCCTCGCCGCTCCGGATGCCGCCCACGCCGATGACGGGCACCTCCACCGCCCCGGCCACCTCCCAGACGGCGCGGAGCGCCAGCGGCTTGACGGCCGGACCCGACAGGCCGCCCTGGCCCCGGCCGAGGACGGGGCGGCGCCGGTGCACGTCGACGGCCATGCCCCGGAGCGTGTTGGTCAGCGTGATGGCGCTGGCGCCGGCTGCCGCCACCGCGCGCGCCACCGCCAGGAGGTCGGGAGCGTCGGCCGCCAGCTTGGCGAGGAGCGGCAGCGAGGTGGCGCCGCGCGCCGCCTCCACCACGGCCGCGGCCAGCCGGGGGTCGCGTCCGAACTCGGTGCCGCCGGCGCCGACGTTGGGGCAGGAGAGGTTGAGCTCGATCCCCGCCACGCCGGGCGCCCCCTCCAGGCGGCGGGCGAGCTCGGCGTACTCGCCGACGCCGGTCCCCCAGACGTTGACGAAGACGGGGATGCCCAGGGCCGCCAGCCAGGGGAGCTCGTCGTCGACGACCGCCTCGATGCCCGGATTCTCGAGGCCGACGGCGTTCAGGAGGCCCGCCGGCGTCTCCGCCAGCCGGGGCGGCGGCGCGCCCAGGCGCGGGCGGAGGCTCGTCCCCTTGGTCACCAGCGCACCCAGGCGGCGGAGGTCGACCCAGGCGGCCATCTCGCGGCCGTAGCCGAACGTCCCCGAGGCCGGCATGACCGGCGTCTCGAGCCGCCAGGGCCCCACCCGCACCGCCAGCTCGGGAGCTCCCCGCTCTTGGCGAGCCGGGAGCGGGCCGGAACCCCGTCCCGCCGTCATGCGCCCGCCACCTCCTCCTCCCGCGGCCAGCTCTCGCCCAGCGCCAGCCGCTCCAGCTCGAAGACCGGTCCCTCGGTGCAGAGCCGGGCCACCCGGACGGCGCCCGCCGCTCTCGGCCCGCCCGGGGCGCCCTCCCTCAACAGGACCGCACAGCCGAGGCAGCTGCCGATCCCGCAGGCCATCGCCCCCTCGAGCGCCGCCCAGGCGGGAAGCGGCGCGCCCCCGCGCGCCTCCGTCGCCGCGGCGCGGAGGGCGATCAGAAGCTGCTCCGAGCCGGCGGCGTAGAGGGCGTCGACGCCCTCGGCGATCCGCTCGGCCGCCCGGGCGGCGGCTGCGGCCAGGGCGGCCGCCCTGCCCTCCGGGCCATGGCCGCCGGCCACCTTGTCCAGCGCGCCCAGGCGCCGGATCTCCGCCTCCACCGCCGCATCGACCTCGCCCGCGAGCAGGATCCCCGGCCGGAGGCCGCGCCGGTCGAGCTCCTCGGCCAGCGCCCAGAGCGCGAGCCATGCGCCGCCCTCCGCCACGAGCAGCGGTCGCTCCAGCTCTGCCGGCAGCGGAAAGGGGCGGCCGAGCGGGCCGAGGAAGTCGACCTCCTCGCCCTCCCCCCGGAGCGCCAGACGTCCCAGCGCGCGGCCGCCCGGCCGGACGGCCAGGCGCAGGGCCCCTCGCTCCCGGTCGATGCCCACCGGGGTGAGCGCGCGGCGGAGGAGCGGGGTGCCTTCCTCGCCCAGGCGCAGGTGGAGGAACTGTCCCGGCCGGGCCTCGCGGGCCGCCTCCGGCGCCTCCAGCCAGAGCTCGCGGAGGGCGGGTGCGCCGGGAGCCGCCCCGGCGCCCCTCCCCGCCCCGCCGTCGTCGCCGTCGTCCACGCGCAACCAGCGGTTCCGCACGATCCGCCCCTTCACCGCACCGGAGCCTCCCCGGTCCGGAGGAGCTCCGGCAGCGCCAGCCGTGGCGCCGCGTAGGCGACCTGCCCCTCCACCAGCGTCAGGAGCACCTCGCCGCGCACCCGCCAGCCGGCGAAGGGCGTGTTCCGCCCGCGGCTCAGCCACGCCTCGGGGTCGACCGGGAGCTCGGGCCGCGGATCGTAGACGAAGAGGTCGGCGGGGGCGCCCGGCCGGAGCGCCGGCGGCTCGAGGCCGAAGAGCCGCGCCGGCCCGGCCGACATGCGCTCCACCAGCGTCGCCAGGTCGATGCGGCCGGCCAGCACCCCGTAGGTGTAGAGGAGCGGGAAGGCCGCCTCCAGGCCGGCGATGCCGAAGGGGGCGTGGGCGAAGCCGCGCGCCTTCTCCGCCGCGGTGTGGGGCGCGTGGTCGGTGGCGATCGCGTCGAGGGTGCCGTCGACGAGACCGGCCCAGAGCGCCTCCAGGTCGGCCTGGCCGCGGAGCGGCGGGTTGACCTTCGCCTCGCTGCGGAAGCCGGCGCAGGCGGCCTCGGTCAGGAGGAGGTGGTGGGGCGTCACCTCGGCCGTGACGGCCAGGCCCGCCGCCTTGGCCGCGCGGACCGCGGCGACGGCGCCGGCGGTGGAGAGGTGGGCGAGGTGGAGGCGCCCGCCGGTCTCGGCCAGGAGGGCCAGGTCCCGGGCGACCATGGCCGTCTCGGCGGAGGCCGGCTGGCCGAGGAAGCCCATGGCGAAGGCGGTCTCCCCCGCGGCCAGGGGCTCGCCGGCGGAGAGCGCCGGCTCCTCCTCGTGCGCCACGATCACGGCCCCCAGCTGGGCGGCGTAGAGGAGCGCCCGGCGCAGGACGGCGGCGTCGGCGACGGGCGAGCCGTCGTCGGAGAAGGCGACGGCGCCGGCCTCCCGCAGGCGGCCCATCTCCGTCAGCTCCCGGCCCTCGCGCCCGCGGGTGACCGCGGCCAGGGGATGGACGCGGACCACCGCCGACTCGGCCACCTTGGCCTGGAAGGCGGCCAGCGCCTCCACGCCGTCCAGCGGCGGCCGGCTGTTGGCCATGGCGCAGACGGTGGTGTAGCCGCCGTGGGCGGCCGCCCGCGTGCCGCTGGCCACCGTCTCCTTGCCCGCCTCCTCGAAGTCGCGCAGGTGGACGTGCGGGTCGACCAGCCCGGGAAGGAGATAGGCGCCCTCCAGGTCGAGGACGGGCGAGGAGCGGAGGAGGGCGGGGTCGGGTCGGGCTTCCCGCCGCAGCTCGACGATCCGCCCTTCCTCGATGGCGAGCGACCCCTCGTGCTCGCCGCCCTCCGGATCGACGAGGCGGGCGCCGGTCAGCCAGAGGCGGCTCATCGCGCATCCTCCCCTTCCACGGCCCGCTCCAGGAGCGCCATGCGGACGGCGACGCCGTTCCGCGCCTGCTGGAAGACCAGCGAGCGGTCGGAGTCCATCACGCTGTCGTCCAGCTCGACGTTCCGGTTGACCGGCGCCGGGTGGAGGACCACCGCGTGGGCCGGCAGGAGGCGGACCCGGTCGGCGGTCATCCCCCAGCGCTGGCGGAACTCGCGTTCGGAGGGGACCAGGCCGTCCGCCATGCGCTCGCGCTGGAGGCGGAGCGCCATCACCGCGTCCACCTGGCCCAGCACCTCCTCCGGCCGCTCCACGCGCCGGACCTCCTCGGGAAGCCAGCCCAGAAGCGTGGCCGGCCCGCTCACCCAGAGGCGGGCGCCCAGGGTGGTGAGCGCCCAGATGTCGGAGCGGGCCACCCGGCTGTGGGCGATGTCGCCCAGGATCAGGAGGCGGAGCCCGCGCAGCACGTCCAGGTCCAGCTCGCCCGAGCGCCGGGCGCCGCCGAAGTGCTCCGCCAGCGTCATCACGTCCAGGAGCGCCTGGCTCGGATGCTCGTGCATGCCGTCGCCGGCGTTGAGGACGGCCAGCCGCGAGGCGGCCGCCGCGGCGCGGAGGGCCGCGCCCGACTCGGGGTGGCGGAGGACCATCACCTCCACCCCCACCGCCTCCAACGTGCGGACCGTGTCCTCCAGAGTCTCCCCCTTGCGCACGCTGGAGCTCTCGGCCTCCACCGTCAGCGTGAGGCCGCCCAGGAGCTGGGCGGCCTGCAGGAAGCTGTTCCTCGTCCTCGTGCTGGGCTCGAAGAAGAGCGTGGCCACCGTCCTGCCCGCCAGCGCCTGCGGGAGCGGCTCGCCCTCCAGCCAGGCGCGCTTGAGCTGGGCGGCCCGGCCCAGGACGGCCGCCAGCGCCTCCCTCTCCAGTCCCCGGACACCCAGGAAGTGACGCCCTACGCCCGACCGGGTTTCCACCCATGTCGCCAAGACCGCTCACCCTTTCCGGGCCCGCGGTGCCGGCCCCTGACGGAACGAGCCCCTCGCGCGGCCATTCCGGCCTGCGCGAGGGGCTCGCGGTCATCCGCCCTGATGGGAGCCTGTGGGGCACCGCCTTGCCAGCCTCGCCGGACCGGCTTAAAGGCCATCGTCAGCTCGACTCTAGAGGCTGGAGGCGTCCGAGTCAAGCCGCGAGCCGCGCGTGGTAGGCTGGGGGGCGGAGGTGCGCGCGTGGAGCGGGATCCGGGCTCGCCCGGAACGCGGGTGCTGGTGGTCGAGGACGAGCGGAAGCTGGCGGAGATGATCGCCGACTTCCTCCGGGCGCAGGGCTACGCCTGCGAGACGGCCGCCGACGGCCTCACCGCCCTGGACCGGTTCGCCTCGGGCCGGGCCGAACCGGATTTCGTCATCCTGGACCTGATGCTGCCCGGTCTGGACGGCCTCGAGGTCTGCCGCCGCATCCGGAGCCGCTCGCGCGTCCCCATCCTGATCCTGACCGCCCGCGGCGAGGAGGCGGACCGCCTCCTCGGCCTCGAGCTGGGCGCGGACGACTACATGGTCAAGCCCTTCAGCCTCCGCGAGCTGGCCGCCCGGGTGCGCGCCATCCTCCGCCGGAGCCGCGGGGAGGCGAGCGCCTCGCCCGGGGCGGAGGAGACGGCCGAGACCGTCCACGCGGCCGGCCTGCTCCGCATCTACCCCGAGCGGTACCGGGCGGAGGTGGACGGGCGCGAGCTGGAGCTGACCCGGACCGAGTTCCGCATCCTCGACCTCCTGGCGGAGCGGCCCGGGCGCGTCTGGACGCGGCTCCAGCTCCTGGAGGCCGCCTTCGGCGCGGAGTACGCGGGCTACGAGCGGACGGTGGACACGCACATCTCCAACCTGCGCAGGAAGCTGGCCGCCGCGGGCGGCGACCCTCGCTGGATCGGCACGGTGCACGGCGTCGGCTACCGGCTCGACCTGCCCGGGGAGCCCCCTGCCGCCGCCTCGCCGCCGGGGGGACGGTGAGACGATGACCGAGCCCGTCCCCGGCTCCCGCTGGACCTTCCGCCTGCGCGTCGGGCTGGCCATCGCCGGCGTCGCCTTCGTCGCCCTGCTGGTCGCCGCCTGGTGGGGCGAGGCCGCGCTCCACCGGGGCTTCCAGCGCTACCTGACGGAGGCCACCCAGGAGCGCGCGGACGAGATCGCCCTCCGGCTCGCCCAGGCCTACCGGCGCGAAGGCGGCTGGCCGCCGCTTCTGCAGGATCTGGAGGCCGGAGGTCGCGGCCGCGGCCTGCGCCTGTTCGGTCTGGACTCTCCGGCGCCCGGCGCCCCCGCGGGCAGGGGGCGCGCGGCCCCCCTGGCCAGCCGCCTCCTCGGCTCCGCCTGGGCGCTGACCGACGCCCGCGGCCGCCTGCTCTACGCCACGGCCGCCTTCGACCGGGAGCTGCTCCGGGACTCCGCCGGCACGCTGATCCGGGCGCCGGTGGAGGCGGGCGGCCGCCGGGTGGGCACGGTCTGGCTGGCGCCTCCACGCCTGTCCTGGGTGCAGACGCTGGAGGGCGAGTTCCAGGCCACCGCCACCCGCCAGGTCTTCCTGGGCTCCCTGGTGGCGCTCCTCCTGGCGGCGCTGGCGGCGGCGCTCCTCTCGCGCTGGCTCTCCGCCCCGCTCCGCCAGCTCCTGCTCACCGTCCGGCGCCTGGCCCAGGGCGACCTCGGCGCGCGGGCGCCGGCGGCGGTCAGCTCGCAGGGGGACGAGTTCGGGGAGCTGGCCAGGGCGCTGGACGGCCTCGCCGTCCGGCTGGAGGAGTCGGAGGCGGGGCGGCGCCGGCTGATGGCCGACGTGGCCCACGAGCTGCGGACGCCGCTGGCGGTGCTCCAAGGCCACCTGGAGGCGATCCACGAGGCGGGGGAGCCGCCGCGACCGGAGACGATCCTCTCGCTGGAGGACGAGGTGCTGCGCATGAGCCGCCTGGTGCGCGAGCTCCAGGAGGTCAGCCTGGCCGAGGCGCACGCCCTGGAGCTCCGCCCGCAGCGGCTGCCGGTGGCGCCCCTGGTCGCGCACATGCTGGAGCTCTACCAGGCCGAGGCCGACTCCCGCGGCGTCCGCCTGGAAGGAAGCGCGGCCGGCGAGCTGGCCGTCCGGGCGGACCGCGACCGGCTGGTCCAGGTGCTCTCCAACCTCCTGGCCAATGCGCTCCGCCACTGCCCGGCGGGCGGCTCCGTCACCCTCTCCGCCGAGCCGGCACCCGCCGGGGACGGCGGCGGCGTCCTCTTCCATGTCACCGACACCGGTCCCGGCATCCCGGCGCGCGACCTGCCCCTCGTCTTCGAGCGCTTCTGGCGCGGCGACCCGGCCCGCAGCCGGGAGACCGGCGGGAGCGGGCTCGGCCTCGCCATCGTGCGCAGCTTCGTCCAGGCGCAGGGCGGCCGCGTGGACGTGGAAAGCCCCTGGCCTCCGGGCGCCAGGGGCGGGACGCGCTTCTCGGTCTGGCTTCCCGCCGCGTGAGGCCGGGGCGGCCGCGGACGCCCCGTACTTGATCCGGGCGGAACGATGCTCAGGAGGATGATCAGGCGGAACAACGGTCCGTGCAGGAATCCTCCCCAGCCTTCCTCGTTCATGCTCTGCCCCCTCTCCCGTCGGTTCCAGGGTCCGGCTCCCGGCGCCGACGGCCTCTCACTCGTGTTCGTCGTACTGGCAGTGGTGCGACTGGACGACGATGAGGTAGATGAGCAGGATCACGATCAACACCGACAAGTCGTTCTCGTGGAACCAGCCGCGGGACACCTCCGACCCTCCCTTCCGCCAAGACTCGTCCCAGCCTATTCGGAAGGGGAACGCCGGGTGCCGCCCGCCGGGCCCGGCACCCGGTCGTCGCCGGCCCTGCGGGTGACGCCCAGCTCGTCCAGCCGCTCGGCCAGCGGCACCGCGTACTTGCGGGTGGTGCCCAGGAGGTCGCGGAGCTGCGCCAGGGTGAGCCGCGGCTCCCTCAGGAAGTGCTCGCGCACGCGCCGGACCGCCTCCTCCACGGCGCTGCGGTGGAACCAGAACGTCCCGGCGCGTTCGATCCGCCCCGACTCCTGCAGGTAGCGCAGGACCTCGGCCAGCGGCGGTGCGCCGCGGGGCAGCTCCAGCCCCTGGGGATCCGGCGGGTCGAAGGGACGGGTGCGGAGCGCTTCCTCGACGCGGGCGGCGGCGCCCGCTGCCGCCGGCGAGAGCCGGGGCTCCCAGCCCGCCGGCTGGACCAGCTCGCCGCGCAGCCGGAGCCGGCCTCCGGCGGCCCAGCGCTCCAGGAGCTGGCCGAAGGCGCGCGGCGAGAGGTCGGGGAGGAGCGCCTGGCGCAGCTCCTCCCTGGGAAGGCCGTGGCGAAGCGGGTTGGCCTCCAGATGCTGGCGGAGGCGCGCTGCCAGGCGCTCCAGGAGGGCTTCCTCGGCGTTGCGGCCGAGCCAGACCCCCTCGGCCGCCTGCGAGGCCTCCCCCCGGCGGGCGAGGCCCTCCAGGAGCGGCCCCAGCTCGGCGGGGCGGGCCTCCACCGCCCGGGCCAGCTCCTCCAGGCTCCACGGGCGCGGGTCGTCGAGGAAGGAGCGGAGCACCTCCACGCGGTCCCCCCGCGCCAGCCGCTCGAGGCGCTCCAGGCCGGCCCGGTCGCCCCGGCGGACGCGGCGGACGGGATCGATCACGTCGCCTCCGCCGATGGCGCGGGCGGGCGAGTAGCTGCGGATGACGAAGCGGTCGCCCCGGGCGACCACGAGCGGGGTCTCGGAGCGGAAGTAGACCGGGGCGCGCTCGCCCGGCCGGAGCTCGTCCCGGTCGAGGAGAACGATGCGGCCCAGGCTCTCCCGGGTGCCGGCGTGCAGCCGGACCCTGGCGCCGTTGGCGAGCGGCCGGGCGAGCCGCCCCAGCAGCTCCAGGTGGCCGGAGAAGCCGAGGCTCGCCCGGAAGACGCCGGGCGTGGCGACCACGTCGCCCCGGACCACCTCGTCGCGGTCGAGGCTGATGTTCAGCGCCACCCGGTGGCCGGCGGTCGCCTCCTCCACCGGCCGGTTGTGCACCTGGATCCCGCGCACCCGCAGCGGCCGCCCGGAAGGAAGGAGCTCCAGCCGCTCCTCCAGGCGGACGCGGCCGGAAGCCAGCGTCCCGGTCACCACGGTGCCGAAGCCGGCCATGGTGAAGACGCGGTCGACGGGGAGGCGGGCCGGGCCGGTCGCCGGACGCGGCGGCGTCCCGGCCGCCACCTGCTCGACGGTGGCCAGCAGCTCCTCCAGGCCTTCCCCCGTGAGGCTGGAGACGTGGACCAGGGGCGCCCCCTCCAGGAAGGTCCCGCGGACCGCCTCCCGCACCTCCTCGTCCACCAGGTCGAGCCACTCCCGGTCGACCAGGTCCACCTTGGTGACCACCAGGAGCCCCCTGCGGACGCCGAGCAGCTGGAGGATGTCCAGGTGCTCCTCGGTCTGGGGCATGACGCCCTCGTCGGCCGCCACCACCAGGAGGACCAGGTCCATTCCGCTGGCGCCGGCCACCATGTTCTTGACGAACCGCTCGTGGCCGGGCACGTCGACGATGCCGGCCTCCCGCCCGCTGGGAAGGCGGAGGTGGCCGAAGCCCAGGTCGATGGTGAGGCCCCGGCGCTTCTCCTCGGGGAGGCGGTCGGGGTCGGTGCCGGTCAGCGCCCGGATCAGCGTGCTCTTGCCGTGGTCGACGTGGCCGGCGGTGCCGATGATGAGCGGCGCCGGGCCTTCGCTCCCGGCGGGCGCGGTGGCGGACATGCGCGGCCTCCTCCGGTCGGCCTCTTCGGCCTCGGCTCGACTCCCAGCCGGGTTCAGGCCCGGGCGGCCACGGCCCGGGAGGCGAGGTAGGCCTCCGCCTCCATGGCGGCGACGGTGCCGTCGCTGACCGCCGTGGTGATCTGCCGGATCTCCTTGGGCCGGATGTCGCCGGCGGCGAAGACGCCGGGAAGGGTGGTGCGCATGTGCTCGTCGGTGACCACGCGGCCCAGGGCGTCCCGCTCGATCTCGGGCGGCAGGAAGTCCGAGTTGGGCTTGAGACCGACGTAGGGGAAGACGCCGTCGCAGGCGATCTCCCGCCGCTCGCCGGTGACGACGTTGCGCACGCGCACGCCGGTGACCCGCTGCTCGCCCAGGATCTCCTCCACCACGTGGTTGAAGAGGAACTCCATCTTGGGGTTGGCGCGCGCCTTGGCCTGCTGCGCCTCGCTGGCGCGGAACCGGTCGCGCCGGTGGATCACCAGCACCTTGGAGGCGAAGCGGGTCAGGTAGTTCCCTTCCTGGAGCGCGGAGTCGCCGCCGCCGACGACGACGCACAACCTGTCCTGGAAGAAGGCGCCGTCGCAGGTGGCGCAGTAGGAGACGCCCCGGCCGCGGAGCAGGTCTTCCCCGGGGACGCCCAGCTTCCTCGGCTCGGAGCCGGAGGCGATGATGACGGTCCGGGCCAGGATCTCGCCGTCGCTGGTGCGGATCCGCTTCAGCTCGCCGTCGGCCATCTCGAGCCCTTCGACGACGGTGAACTCGATCTGGGCACCGAAGGCGCGGGCGTGCTTCTCCATCGTCTCCGCCAGCTCCGGACCGGTCACGCTGCGAAAGCCCGGGTAGTTCTCGATGTCGTTGGTGGTGGCGATCTGGCCGCCCGGCACCTCCTTCTCCAGCACCAGCGTCTCCAGGTTGGAGCGAGCCGTGTAGAGCGCCGCCGTCAGACCCGCCGGGCCGGCGCCGATGATCACCACGTCGTACGGATCGTTCTTGAAGGCCAATGGGTTTCCCTCCGCTCCCGAAAGTGCGGTGCGACCGGCTGACCGACCCTGCCGGCCGCGCCTCTCCTTCATCCTTCCACACTTACCATGCGCCCCGCCGGTCCCTGGAGCAAGTCGGCTGGACGGCAGCCGCGCCCAGGCGCCGCAGCGCGGCCCGGTGGGCGATCTCCTCCCAGCGGTCGTCCAGCGGCTCCAGCCGGTCGATGCCGTACTTCCTCCGCCAGGCGGCCAGGATCAGCCAGTCGCCCAGGCGCGGGTTCTTGGGCAGGAGCGAGCCGTGGAGGTAGGTGCCGATGGCGTTCAGCCAGCGGACGCCCTCGCTGCCGTCCCGGTCGTTGTTCCCGTGGCCGCGGAGCACCCGCCCCAGCGGGCGGACGGAGGGCCCGAGCCAGGTCCGGCCGGCGTGGTTCTCGAAGCCGACCAGGGTCCGGTCACCCTCCTCCCAGAGGTCGCTCTCGATGGCCACGTTGCCGATCAGCCGCCGCGACCCCGCCTCGGTCCAGAGGTCGAAGAGGCCGACGCCGGGGATCTTCTCGCCGGATACCGTCCTGTAGTACCGGCCCAAGAGCTGGTAGCCCCCGCAGACGGCCAGGAGCGGCATCCCGTCCCGGACCGCGGCCGCCAGCTCGCGCGCCTTCCCCCGCGCCAGGTCCTCGGCGATCCAGCGCTGCTCGCGGTCCTGCCCGCCGCCGATGAAGACCAGGTCGATCTCGCTCATGCGCAAGGGGTCGCCCGGCTCCAGCGGCAGGACGGTGACCCGGCCGCCGCGGCGGCGGACCCGGTCGGCCAGCGCCAGAAGGTTACCCCGGTCGCCGTAGAGGTTGAGCTCGCGGGGGTAGAGGTGGCCGATGCGCAGTTCAAGCACCGCGGCGAGCCCCCCGTTCCCAGAAGGCGGCCACCGGGTAGCGCCGGGCCAGGCGCCGGTGGAGATCGAGCAACGCCGTGTAGGTGAGGCAGACCGTCACCGGCCTGCCGCGGGGAAGCCGGCGGAGCGCCCCGTCCAGCGCACGCTCCGGGTCGGGCTCCAGCTCGATCCGCTCCCGGTCGGCGCCGGCGATGGCCAGGCGCAGCGCCATGTCCTCGGCCCGCAGGCCGGAGGCCAGGAGCGGCCGGCTCCGGGCGAGGAGCGCCAGGTGGTCCTCGAAGCGGACGTCCCAGAGCCAGGAGATGTCGTGCCCGTCGGCGTCCAGGTCGTTGATGGCCAGGACGAGCGCCCCCGGTTCGCCCTCGCCGGCCAGCGTCTCCAGGACCGCGTCGAAGCCGGCCGGGTTCTTCACCAGCGCAAGGCGAACCGGGTGGCCGTCCGCCTCGAACCGTTCCATCCGGCCGAAGACGGGCGTGGCCTCGGAGAGCGCCCGGCTGATCGCCTGCGCCGGCCAGCCCAGCAGCCAGGCGGCGGCCGCGGCCGCCACGGCGTTGTAGGCGTTGTAGAGCCCGGGCAGCTGGAAGCGCGCCAGGTCGGCCAGCTCCTGCCCGCCGGCGCGGATGCGGAGCGCCGTCTCGCGCCCGTTCCGGAGCACCTGCCCCACCACCTCCGGACTGGGACGGCGGAACCCGCAGCCGGGGCAGGCGTAATCGCCCAGGTGCGCGAAGGTGACGCTCCGGTAGCGGAGCGGGCGGCCGCAACGGGGGCAGAGGATCGCGTCGCCGCCGGGCTTCCTGGCGGCGCCGCCGGCCACCTCCAGGGCGAAGGCGTGGACCTCCCGGTCCGGCCGGGCGAGCGAGGCGACGTGCGGGTCGTCGGCATTGAGGAGGAGGGCGGTCTCCGGCACCGCCGTGATTCCCTCGGCCACGCGGCCCACCGCGCCCAGCAGCTCGCCGTACCGGTCGAGCTGGTCGCGGAAGAAGTTGGTCACCACGATCAGGCGCGGGCGGAGGGCGGGCATGGCCCGCGCCACCGTCGCCTCGTCCACCTCCAGGACGGCGAACTGGTCGGCGCCCTCGGCCCGTTGCCCCGCGAGGGCGGTGACCAGGCCGCTGATCAGGTTGGCTCCGGCGGCGTTGTGGGCCAGGCGGAGCCCCGAACGGCGGCCGATCTCGGCCAGCAGCGTGGCCGTGGTGGTCTTGCCGTTGGTGCCGGTGACCACGGCGCTCCCCTTCTCCAGGGTGCCGGCGAGCTCTTCCAGGAGCCGCGGATCGAGGCGCTGCCCCCAGAGGCCCGGCAGGCTGGAGCCGCCGTGCCCGGCCAGCCGGGCCAGACGCTCCAGCGCCACCACCAGCCGCCAAGCCACGGCGAAGCGAAGGGAAGAACGGGCCGCGCTCATGGCGTCCCCATCGACCTCCCGCCCGGCGACCCTGCCGTCGCCCCGCGGTCGCCCGTTTGACAAGGGCCGATGACCGGCCGTAGAATGCGAGACGCCGCCGGGATGTGGCCCAGTTTGGCAGGGCGCCGCGTTCGGGACGCGGAGGTCGCGAGTTCGAATCTCGCCATCCCGACCATTTTGTCTACCTCTTCTCTGTACGTTTCCCCGAGTCGAACGTTTCAGGATCGCTCCGTGTCACGCCGGGCGGCGTCCAGCTGGGATGCCGGCCCGTCGAGCGCGACCACCCTTCCTTCGCGGAAGATGGGGATGACGCCCAGGCTGTCGAGGCGGAGCGCGTCGTCCAGGTCGTCCGCCAGCCCGACCTCGGCCAGGGCGCGGGCCGCCCGGCCGGGCTCGACCAGCGCCCGGAGCCGGCGTCGTCCGGCCCGCCAGGCGAGCCAGGCCGCCTCCGCGGCGTCGTCCAGGCGGAGCCGCCCGGGCGCCAGCGCCTCGACGCCTTCCCAACCCTCCTCGCCAGGCGCGTCGCCCGTCGCCGCGTGCAGCCTGTCGATCAGGCAGCCGGCGGTCAGGAAGTCCTCCACCGAAAAGCGGCCACCCGAACCGGAACAGATCAGGGTGAGCCGCTCCGCCCCCGTGCGGAGCAGTTCGCCCGCGACCGCGCCCGCGTTGACCAGCGCGGCGCAGTAGAGCCGCGCGGCCCGGGGCGCGGCGGCGTGGAGGGCGCGGGAGCCGTTGGTGGTGAAGAGGACGATGCCCCGGCCGCCTACGCGCCCGGGGGTGAACTCCGCCGGGGAGTTGCCCAGGTCGAAGCCGGGGATGCGGATCCGCTCGCGCTCGCCCGCCAGCAGGGGTGGCTGGCCGGCCGGGTCCTGGAGAGCCCGCCGGGCGGTCCAGGCCGCTTCCTCCGAGTCCACCGGGAGCACCCAGGCCGCGCCCGCGGCCAGGGCCGTGGCGATGGAGGTGGTGGCGCGGAGCGTGTCGATGACCACCGCCGCCCGTCCCTCGAGCTCGCGGGGCTCGATCTCCTCGCGGCGGGTGACCAGCCGCACGTCCATCCGCCCGGCCGTCGCGCTCATGACCCGGCTTCGCCGCCCAGCGCCTCGAGCGCCGCCTCCAGCACCGGCCGGTTGTTCGGATACTGGGGAAGCCCTCCCACCTCGTCCGGCCGGAACCAGCGGACCTCCCGCGTCTCACCTTCCCGCGGGCGCGGATCGCCGCCCGTGGCCCGGACCAGGAAGTAGCGGACCTCCTTCTCGACCTCCTCCGACGCGCCCGCCGGGAGGAAGCGGTACCGGACCGCGGCCAGCTCGTCGACCACCTGCCCGGTCACCCCGGTCTCCTCCTCGATCTCGCGGAGTGCGGCCTCCTCGTCGCTCTCGCCGTGCTCGACGTGCCCCTTGGGAAAGGTCCAGCGGCCGAAGCGATCGAGCACCAGAAGGATCGACGGCACCTCCCGCCCCGGGAGGAAGACGACCCCTCCCGCCGCGCGCTCGAAACGCACCCTCTCACGCCCCCCGTTCCAGGCGGGTATATCCGCCTGCCTCGCCAGCCAGCCTACTGCGCGTGATCCGTCCCTGTCACGTCGCCCTGCGAGGGCGCTCCATCCGACAACGAGCCTGTCTGACCCTGGCGCTGGCCCTGCTGGTGGTCACGGCCGGAGCCGCCGGCGCCTCCGGGCGGACGCACGCCCAGCCCCCGGCCCGGCCCGCCCCCGAGCCGCGCGTCGAACGGCCCTCGCCGGCACCCGGTCCGGGGCCCGCCGCCCCACCCCGGCTCCAGGCGGGCGCCGCCGCCCTGATCGAC
Organism: Bacillota bacterium; assembly: GCA_029961055.1. Taxonomy (NCBI): domain Bacteria; kingdom Bacillati; phylum Bacillota; species Bacillota bacterium. Next base: position 88,824 of record JASBVM010000001.1, on the reverse strand, counting down.
GTGGCCAGCGGCCGGCTCCTCTACGCCAAGGCGGGCCAGACGGCCGGGTACCCGGCCAGCATCACCAAGATTCTGACCGCTCTCGTGGCCGTGCGGAAGCTCGACCTGGACCTGCCGGTGACGGTCACGCCCCGCGCCGCCGCCGCCGAGGGCTCCAGCATGTACCTGCGGGCGGGCATGCGCCTCCCGGTCCGGGACCTGCTCTACGGCCTCCTCCTGGAGTCGGGCAACGACGCCGCCCGGGCGCTGGCCGAGGCGGTGGCCGGCAGCGAGGCCAACTTCGCCGCGCTGATGAACGCCGAGGCGCGCCGGCTGGGCGCGGTCCACACCCACTTCACCAACGCCAGCGGCCTGCCCGACGAGCACCACGTGACCACGGCCGTGGACATGGCCCGGATCACCCGGGCGGCGCTGATGGACCCCACCATCCGCCAGATCGTCTCCACGCCCGTCTGGCGGGTCCGCTGGCCCGACGGCACATGGCACTGGCTGGTCAACCACAACCGCCTCCTGGGCAGACCCCTGGACGGCGTCAAGACGGGATACACGCGCGCGGCCGGCAACACCTTCGTCGGCTCCGCCACCCGGGACGGGTGGCAGCTGGCGGTGGTGGTCCTGCGCGACAACCTCCACGCCCAGTACGAGGATACGCTCCAGCTCCTCGACTGGGGCTGGCGGAACTTCCGCCGCGTGCCCGTGCCCGGGCTGGAGGGGCCGGTCCGCCTCCCCACCGGCGACGGCCGGAGCGTGGTGCTGACCACGGCGGGGCCGAGCCCCTTCGTGCTGCCCGTCCGCGCCGGCGAGCAGAGCCGGATCCGCGTCCAGCGCCTGCTGCCGGCGAGCTGGCCGAGCCGGCTGGCGGCCGGTGAGCGGGTCGGCGTGGCGGTGATCCGCATCGGCCAGGAGCCGGTCGCCGAGGTGCCGCTGGTGACGGCGCTGCCGCTGGAGTCGCGCCGGTAGCCCGCCCCGACCGGCCGCCCGGCCCGGCCTCGATCCGTCTTCTCCGCTTGCCGCACCTCTTGATACTATGTATCATGCTTGCTGCCAGCAGGGCCGGCCAAGCCGGGAGGAGGGCTGGCCGCGCGCGGCGCTCCTGGCGCGTCTGCGGCACGCCCGGCACCCGGGCGCCGGGAAACGGGGGGACGAACGGATGTCGGCAGAGGCGGTGGGAACGCTTCTGGCTGCCCTTTCGGGGCTGATGAACCTGCTGGGCGGTTACCTCTCCGCCCGGATGGGGGAGCGTTCGCGCGAAGGGCTCCGGTTGCTCATCGCGGTCAGCGCCGGTTTCCTCCTGGCGGCCGTCTTCCTCGACCTGCTGCCGGAGGCCGCCCGCGGCGGGAACCTGGCCTGGGCGTTCGCCGGCTACCTGGTCCTCTACGTGAGCGAGCACCTCTTCGACGTCCACGCCCACGAAGGCGCGGGGCTGCCCGCGACGGGCGCGGCGCCCGGCCGGGGCGCCGATCATCCCCCGGACGAGCTCCTGCACGAGCACACGCTCCTCGCCCCCGCCCGGCAGGAGGAGCACACCATCTCCCGGGCCGGCGGCATCGCCGCGGCGGCGGGGCTGACCGTCCACGCCTTCTTCGACGGGGTGGCGGTGGTGGCGAGCTTCGCGGGGGGCGTGGCCACGGGGCTGCTGATGTTCGTCGCCCTCTCCGCCCACAAGCTGCCGGCGGGATTCGCCCTGGGATCGGTGATGCAGGCGGCCGACGCCGGCGAGGCCGGCCGCCGGGCGGCCATCTGGAGCACCCTCGGGCTGGCCGTGGCCACCCTGGCGGGCGGCGTCACCGTCTGGCTGGCGGGCAGCCTCCAGCCGCGGCTGGTCGACTCGGTGATCGCCCTCGCCGCCGGTGCCATCCTCTACCTGGGCGCCACCGAGATGATCCCCGTCGCCCACCAGCACGGGACACAGCGGGCGCTGGCGGGAAGCCTGGGCGGCGCCCTCCTCTTCTACCTAGGGTTCACGCTGGTGCGGTCCTTCGGACTGGGTTGAGCCGCCGGCGGCCACCTCGGCGCGGGTTCCGGCGGCCAGGAGCTCCCGGGCGATCACCAGCCGCTGGATCTCGGAGGTCCCCTCGTAGATCTCCGTGATCTTGGCGTCGCGCAGCAGGCGCTCCACCCCGGTCTCGCGGACGTACCCGTAGCCGCCGTGGATCTGGATCGCCTCCAGCGCGGCCTGGACCGCCACCCGCGAGGCGAAGAGCTTGGCCTGGGCGACGGCGCCCGAGTGGCGGCCGGGTTGGTCCAGAAGCCAGGCCGCCCGGTAGACCAGCAGCCTGGCGGCCTCCACCGCCGTGGCCAGTTCGGCCAGCTTCCACTGCGTCCCCTGGAAGGCGGCGATGGGCTGGCCGAACTGCTCGCGCTGGAGCGCGTACGCCCGCGCCGCCTCCAGCGCCGCCTCGGCGATGCCCAGCGCCTGGGCGCCGATGCCGACGCGGCCGGCGTCCAGGCAGGCCAGGGCCATCTTGTATCCCTGGCCCTCGGGCCCGATCCGCCAGGCAGCAGGGACCTCCACCCCGTCCAGGTAGAGCTCCGCGGTCAGCGCAGCGCGGACGCCCATCTTCCTCATCGGCTTCCCGAAGCGGAGCCCCTCGCTCTCCTTGGGCACCAGGAAGGCGCTGATCCCGCGCTTCCCCGCCGCCGGGTCGGTGACGGCGAAGACGACGTAGAGGTCGGCGTAGCCGGCGCCGGTGATGAAGGTCTTCATGCCCTCGAGCCGGTAGCGGTCGCCGCGGCGGAGCGCGCGGGTCCGCATGGCCGAGGGGTCGGAGCCGGCCTGTGGCTCGGTCAGCGCGTAGGCCCCCAGGAGCCCGCGCCCCACCATGCGCGGCAGCCACTGCCGCTTCAGCTCCTCGTCGCCGAAGCGCTGGAGGATGCCGCAGGCCAGCGCGTTGTGCACCTCCAGGAGGACCGCGGCCGCGGCGTCGGCCTTGGCCACCTCCTCCACCACCAGCGCGTGCTCCAGCGCCGACGCGCCGGCGCCGCCGTACCCGGGCGGCACCATCATCCCCAGGAAGCCCGCCTCGCCCAGCGCCGCCACGCTCTCCCAGGGGAAGCGCTCCTCCTCGTCCAGGACGGCCGCCCGCGGCCTCAGCTCGCGCTCGGCCAGCTCCCGCGCCGCCTCCTGGAGCGCCCGCTCGGTCTCACTCAGCTGGAACTCCACGGGGCTGCCCCTCCTCCCCGGACCCGCCCGCCCCTGCCGCGAGAAGGCGGCGAGCCAGCTCTTCGCTCAGCGTATACGGGTCCTGCTCGCGGCGCGCCACCGCCTCGACCCAGCGACCCCACCCGGCGGCCTCCAGCCGCTCCAGCGCCGCGCGCAGGAGCTCCTCGCCCAGGAGGTCTCGCAGCTGGTGCTCCGCCGCCTGCCGCCGCTTCTCGTCCCAGCGCCCGCTCCCCACGAGGAAGTCGCGGTGCCGGACCAGCGCCTCCACCAGCTCCGCCACGCCCTGCCCCGTCCGGGCCGAGCACTCCACCACCGGGGGCGTCCACGCCCGCGCCGGGCCGAGCCCCAGCATGAAGCGGATCTCGCCCGCCGTCTCCGAGGCGCCGGGCAGGTCGGCCTTGTTGACGGCGAAGAGGTCGGCCACCTCGAGGAGGCCGGCCTTGGCCGCCTGGACGTCGTCGCCGAGGTTGGGGGTGAGGACCACCAGCGTGGTGTGCGCCAGCTCCGCCACCTCCACCTCCGACTGGCCGGCACCCACCGTCTCCACCAGCACCACCTCGTAGCCGGCGGCGTCCACCGCGCGGACCGCGTCACCGACGGCCCGGCTGAGGCCGCCCAGGTGACCCCGGCTGGCGAAGCTCCGGAAGAAGAGGCCGGGGTCGGTGGAGAGATTCCCCAGACGGATCCGGTCGCCGAGGAGCGCGCCGCCGGTCAGGGGACTGGAGGGGTCGACCGCCAGGACGGCGACGCTCCGCTCCCGCCGCCGGAGCTCCCGGGCCAGGGCGGTGATCAGCGTGCTCTTTCCGGCGCCCGGGGCCCCGGTCACCCCGACGACGTGCGCCCGGCCGGCACGGCGGTGAAGAAGGCGGAGCACCTCGCCCGCCGCCGGGTCGCGCGCCTCGATGCGCGTGATCAGCCGCGCCAGCGCCCGCTTCTCGCCGGCCAGGAGGCGCTCCGCCCAGCCCTCGGCCGTCTCCCTCCTCGGTACCGCTCCCGGCTCAGCCAAGGGCGTTCACCCGGCCGCCCACCTCGCGGCGGATGAAGTCGACGATGGCCTCCGTCGAGCTCCCGGGGCCGAAGACCTCCAGCACCCCCGCCCGCTTCAGCTCCTCCGCATCCTCGGGAGGGATGATGCCGCCCACCACCACCGGGATGTCGCCGGCCCCCGCCTCGCGCAGCCCCTGGAGGACCCGCGGTACCAGCGTCATGTGGGCGCCGGAGAGGATGCTGAGGCCGACCACGTCGACGTCTTCCTGGACGGCGGCGGCGACGATCTCGGCCGGGGTCTGGTGGATGCCGGTGTAGATCACCTCCATGCCCGCGTCGCGGAGCGCGCGTGCGATCACCTTGGCCCCCCGGTCGTGGCGATCCAGCCCGGGCTTGGCCACCAGGACTCGAAGCGGTCGGCTCATCGCGCAGGTGCGCCTCCCTGCCGGGCCGGAGGAAGCGCCCCCCGGCCGGCGAGATTCGTTCCGGGACGTTCAGAAGAGCGGCTCCTCGTGGTAGACGCCGTAGACCGAGCGCAGCGCGTCGGCCATCTCGCCCTCGCTGGCGTAGACCGAGGCGGCGTCCACCAGCGCCGGCATCAGGTTCCCTCCCTCGCGGGCGGTCCGCTCCAGGCGCTCCAGCGCCTGGGCCACCGCCTGCGGGTCCCGTTCGGAGCGGATGCGGCGGAGGCGTTCCACCTGCTCCCGCTCCACGGCCGGGTCGATGCGCAGGATGCGCGGGGGCTGCTCCTCGTCCAGCACGTACTTGTTGACGCCGATCAGCACCTCTTCGCCGGACTGGAGGCGGAGCTGCTGGCGGTAGGCGGCGTCGGCGATCTCCCGCTGGAAGAACCCGTTCTCGATCCCGGCCACGACGCCGCCCGCCTCCTCGATCCGGCGGAAGTAGTCGTAGGCGGCCCGCTCCATCCGGCGGGTCAGCCACTCCACGTAGTAGGAGCCGGCCAGCGGGTCGACGGTATCGGCCACGCCGATCTCCTCGGCGATCACCTGCTGCGTCCGCAGCGCCAGCCGGACCGCCTCCTCCGTGGGCAGCGCCAGCGCCTCGTCGAAGGAGTTGGTGTGGAGCGACTGCGTACCCGCCAGCACGGCCGCCAGCGCCTCGAAGGCGGTGCGGACGATGTTCACCTCGGGCTGCTGGGCGGTGAGCGAGACGCCCGCCGTCTGGCTGTGGAAGCGCATCGTCCAGGAGCGCGGGTTCCTGGCGCCGAAGCGCTCGCGCATCTCCCGCGCCCAGATGCGGCGGGCGGCGCGGATCTTGGCGATCTCCTCGAAGAAGTTGAGGTGGATGTCCCAGAAGAAGGAGAGGCGTGGCGCGAAGCGGTCGACGTCCAGGCCGGCCTTGATCCCTTCCTCCACGTAGGTGAAGCCGTCGGCCAGGGTGAAGGCCAGCTCCTGTACGGCGGTGGCCCCCGCCTCGCGGATGTGGTAGCCGGAGATGGAAATGGTGTTCCACCGCGGCACCTCTTCCGAGGCGTAGGCCATGATGTCGGTGATGATCTTCAGCGACGGCCGGATCGGGAAGATATAGGTCTTCTGCGCGGTGTACTCCTTGAGGATGTCGTTCTGGATCGTCCCGTTCAGCCGGTCGAAGGGGATCCCCCGCTTCCTGGCCAGCGCCAGGTACATGGCGAAGAGGATCATGGCCGGGCCGTTGATGGTCATGGAGGTGGAGACCCGGTCGAGCGGGATGCCCTCGAAGAGGCGCTCCATGTCGGCCAGCGTGTCCACGGCCACGCCCATGCGGCCCACCTCGCCCTCGGCCACGGGAGCGTCCGAGTCGTAGCCCAGGAGCGTGGGGAAGTCGAAGGCGACGCTCAGACCGGTCTGTCCCTGCTCCAGCAGGTAGTGGAAGCGCCGGTTGGTGGCCGCCGCGTCGCCGAAGCCGGCGAACTCGCGCATGGTCCAGAGGCGGCCGCGGTACATGGTGGGGTGGATCCCCCGGGTGAAGGGGTACTCGCCCGGGTCGCCCAGGTCCCGCTCGTAGTCGAAGCCCTCCTCCGCCAGCTGCTCCGGCCGGACGAAGGCCGGCACCTCCATCTCGGAACGGGTCAGGAAGCGCGGCTTCCGCAGCCCGCCCTCCGCTTCCGGCCGGCTCTCCGCCTGCGGCCCCTGCCCGGGCGCCTGCTGCCGGATGGCCATCGGCGCTCCTCCCTTCCTTCGCGCGAATGCGGATTTTACGGATGCGTCACCTCCATTGTACGGGTCGACGCGGCGTCACTCCTGCTCCTTGGCAGGAAAGCCGCCGCATCCGGCGGGATGCGGCGGCCTCGCGGGTTGACGCGCGCGACAGGCGCCGGAGGCGGTCAGGCGCCCAGGCGCCTGGCCACGTCGGTGGCGAAGTAGGTGATGATCATCTGCGCCCCGGCGCGCCGGATGGCGGTGAGCGACTCCAGGACGGCCGCCTCCTCGTCCAGCGCGCCCGCCTGCGCCGCGAAGCGGATCATGGCGTACTCGCCGGAGACCTGGTAGGCGACCAGCGGCAGGAGGAAGCGCTCCCGCACGCGGCGGATCACGTCCAGGTAGGGGAGCGCCGGCTTGACCATGATCATGTCCGCGCCCTCCTCCACGTCCAGCGCCACCTCGCGGAGCGCCTGGTCGCCGTCGGCCGGGTCCATCTGGTAGCTCCGCCGGTCGCCGAAGGCGGGCGCCGAGCCGGCGGCCTCGCGGAACGGCCCGTAGAAGGTGCTGGCGAACTTGGCCGCGTAGGAGAGGACCAGCGTCTCCGTGTACCCGGCCTCGTCCAGCGCGTGCCGGATGGCGGCGATGCGGCCGTCCATCATGTCCGAGGGCGCCACGATGTCGGCGCCGGCCTCGGCGTGGGAGACGGCGGTCTCGGCCAGCAGCTCCAGCGTCGGGTCGTTGGCCACGCGCCCGTTGATGATCAGCCCGCAGTGCCCGTGCGAGGTGTACTCGCAGAGGCAGACGTCGGTGATCACCACCAGCTCGGGCAGCGCCGACTTCAGCTCGCGCACGGCGCGCTGCACGATCCCCTCCCGGGCGTAGGCCCCCGAGCCCGTCTCGTCCTTGACCCCGGGGATGCCGAAGAGGAGGACGGCCGGCACGCCCGCCTCGTAGCTCCGCCGCGCCTCCACCAGCAGCTGGTCGATGCTCAGCCGCTCCACCCCCGGCATGGCCGGGACCGGTTCCCGCTCGCCCTTCCCCTCCCGGACGAAGAAGGGCTGGATCAACTCCCGCGGCGAGAGGCGCGTCTCGCGCACCATCTCCCGGATCACCGGGTTCTCGCGCAACCTGCGCATGCGCACCGCGGGAAAGGCGGCCACCTGGGCCTGTCGACTCGTCGCCATCGTCCCTCCTCCTTCACTCGCGCCCCGCCAGGAAGCGGTCCAGTGCCTCCACCAGCTCCTCCAGCGACGGGCGCGCGGCCATGAAGGCGACCGGCAGCCCCGCCTCCTCGGCCGCGCGCCGCGTCGACGCGCCGATCACCCCGACCGGCGGCGGCGCCAGGCGGGCCGCCCGCAGCGCCTCGGCCAGCGCCAGCGCGGTGGAGCCGCTGGTCAGAAGGGCCGCCTCCGGCCGCCGCTCCCGCAGAAGCGTCGCCGCCTCGGGCAGCCTCTCCCCCGCCAGGACGTTCTCGTAGACCGTCACCGCCAGGGGCTCGACGCCCAGCTCGCGGAGCCTCTGGGGGAAGCCCTCGCCCGCCGCCCCGGAGCGGGGAAGCAGGACCCGCCGGGCACCCGCGGCCGCCAGCCTCTCCGCCAGCTCCAGGTCGCCGCCGCCCCCCCGCAGCTCCACCGGGAGACCCGCCTCCTCCGCCGCCCGCGCCGTCGCCCCACCGACCGCGGCCACGCGGAGGGCGCGCCCGCGGAAGGCTTCGTCCAGACCCTTCCACCCCAGGCGGCCGCCCAGCTCGGCCAGCGCGCGGAGGGTGCGGGCGCTGGTCAGGGCGACCCAGTCGCCGGGACGGAGCCGTTCCAGCGCCGCCTCCATCGCCTCCGCCGACCCGGCCGGCGCCAGCTCGACGCGCAGGAGGGGGAGCACCACCGCCTCGCCGCCGCGCGCCTCCACGAGCCGGGCGAGCCGGCGGTCGTCCTCCAGCGCCACCAGCGCCACCCGGCGCGCAGGCGCCGCCGCCCGCGCCCCGCTCCCCTCAGGCTCGCCGGTCACGGCGCCCCACCAGCTCCAGCGCGCCCCGCCCGATCAGGCGCTCGGCCACCTGCCGCCCCAGCCCCCGCCACTCCTCGCGGGGCGCGGTCGCCCGCTCCTCCAGCTGGCTTCCTCCCGCCGGGTCGAGCGCCCGGGCGACCAGGGAGACATGGCTGCCCCCCGGGGAGAGCCGCGCGAGCGCCGCCAGCGGCACCTCGCAGCCGCCGCCGAAAGTAGCCAGGAACTCGCGTTCGACGCCGACGCAGACGGCGGTCTCCGGGTCGTCCAGGCGACCCGCCCACTCGGCGACGGGACCCGGTTCGTCCCGGATCTCCACCGCCAGCGCCCCCTGACCCACCGCGGGCAACAGCACATCCGGCTCCAGCACCGTCCAGGCCCGGTCGGCCACGCCCAGCCGCGCCAGCCCGGCCACCGCCAGGACGAGGGCGTCGAACTCCCCCGCGTCCAGGCGCTTCAGCCGTGTCTCCACGTTGCCGCGCAGGTCGACCAGCTCCAGGTCGGGCCGCAGGAAGCGGAGCTGCGCCTGGCGCCGGATGCTCCCCGTGGCCACGCGGGCCCCGCGGGGGAGCTCCTCCAGGCGGGCCGGGGGCCGCCCCCGCGGCCTCAGCAGCGCGTCGCGCGGATCCTGGCGGGGCGGGAAGGCGCCCAGGCGGAGGCCCTCCGGGGTCCGGGAGGTGAGGTCTTTGGCGCTGTGGACCGCCATCTGGACGCGCCCCTCCAGGAGCGCCTGCTCCACTTCCTTGACGAAGACGCCGCGCCCGCGCAGGCGGGCGAGGGAGACGTCCTGCCGCCGGTCGCCCTTGGTGACGATGGGCACCAGCTCGACCTCGTCCTCCTCCGGGAGCAGGGCCAGGAGCGCCTGCCGCACGGAGGCGGCCTGGGAGAGCGCCAGGCGCGAACCCCGCGTCCCGATCCGGATCTTCATGGGGCCCGGCGCTCCACGCCGCGGAGGGCGGTCCCGCCGGAGGCGGCCGCCGCCGGCTCCCGCGCGCTTCCCGCCTCCGCCCCGGGCCCGCCGGCCTGCGGCTCCGGCGCCAGGCGGAAGAGCCTCCCGAAGATCTCCGCCAGATCGCCGCCCTCGGGGCGCAACGCCCCTTCCTTCAGCTGCTCGATGGGGTCGTGCAGAAGCTTGTGGACGATGCTGGCCGTCAGCTGGTCCAGCGCCTGGCGCTCCCTCTCCCCCAGGCCGGGCAGCCGGTGGAGCGTCTTCTCCATCTCCGCCCTGCGGATCTCCTCCGCCTTCTCCACCAGGGCGCGAACCAGGGGGATCACGCTCTGCGACGCCTGCCACTCCCGGAAGGCGTCCACCTCTTCGCCCAGGATGGCCCGGGCGCGGGCGGCCTCCCTCGCCTTGGCCTCCAGCTCCCGGGCCACCAGCACCTGGAGGTCGTCGATCACGTAGAGGTAGACCCCTTCGAGCGAGCGGACCTGGGGGTCGACGTTCCGCGGCACCGCGATGTCCACCAGGAAGAGGGGGTGCTCCCGCCTCTCCGTCGCCCGCGCCACCATCTCCCGGGTGACCAGCAGGTGCGGCGAGCTGGTGGCGGTGAGGACGACGTCCACCTCGCCCAGGAGCGACTCCAGGGCCTCCAGCCCGGCCAGCTCCGCGCCCAGCTCCTCCGCCAGCGGAAGCGCGTGGGCCCGGGTCCGGTTGGCGATCACCCAGCGCCCCGGGTGGCCGGCTGCCAGCTGCCGTGCCGCCAGCGCCGCCGTCCGACCCGCGCCCACCACCAGGACCGACCGCCGCTCCAGGTCGGGGAAGATGCGCCGGATCAGCTCGACCGCCGCGTGGGGGACGCTGGCCGGCCTCCGGCTGAGCGCGGTCTCGGTGTGGACGCGCTTGGCGGCCGTCAGCGCACGGTCGAAGAGCTCGTACAGGTTCTTCCCCAGCGTCCCGGCCAGCTGGGCCACCCGGTAGGCATGGCGGACCTGGCCCAGGATCTGCGTCTCGCCGAGCACGAGCGAGTCGAGGCCGGCGGCCACGGCGAAGAGGTGGCCGGCGGCCTCGCCGTCGACGTAAAGGTATCCCGACTCTTCCAGATGGGGGCCGAGCCCCCTGCCTTCGCCCCACCACTCCCGGATCCGCTGCGCGTCGCGCGCCGGGCTCTCCACGGCGGCGTAGACCTCGACGCGGTTGCAGGTCGCCAGGATGGCCGCCTCCTGGACCCCTGGGAGGGTCACCAGCCTGCGCAAGGCGGAGGGGATCTCGCCCTCCGGCCAGGAGGCGCGCTCCCTCAGCGCCAACTTGGCCGTCTTGTGGTTGAGACCCACGACGATGACGGACATCTCGAGCGGCCATCGCCCCCGATTCGTTTCGACCTTGATCACAGTTCCTGATCCCCATTGTAGCCGTTGACCGCTCCTGACGAAGGCCGTCGCCGGGCGGAGCGGGACGGGGCCAGCCGGCGGGCGGGAGCCCTCTATCGCTCGCTGCGGCCGGGTTTGAGGCCGGTGTGGATGGCCACGATGCCGGCGGTCAGGTAGCGGTAGGCGACCCGGTTGAGACCGGCCCGCTCCATCCGCTGCGCCAGCTCCGGGGCGGACGGGATCTCCCTGAGCGACTCCGGCAGCCAGGCGTACGGAGGGAGCGGGTCGCCCTCGCGAGCCGCCCAGCGTCCGAGCCAGGGGACCACATGGCGGAAGTAGGCCAGGTAGGGGGCGGCCACCCAGCGCGAAGGCGGGTGGGTCAGCTCCATGACGGCGAGGCGACCCCCGGGTCGGAGCACGCGGACCATCTCCACCAGGGCGCGGTCCAGGGAGGCGACGTTTCGCAGCATGAAGCCGGAGACGACCACGTCGAAGCTGGCGTCGGGGAAGGGGAGCGCCTGGGCGTCGGCGCGCAGGAACTCCAGCCGGTCGGCCATGGGGTGGTCGAGCAGCTTCTGCCGGCAGATCTGCAGCATCCCCTCGGCGATATCGACGCCGGTGACGCGCCCCCCAGGCCCCGCCTCCCGGGCCGCCAGGAAGGAGAGCTCGGCGGTGCCGCATCCCACGTCCAGGACGCGGTCCCCCGGGCGGATTCCGGCGAGGCGGCGAAAGCTCCTCTGCCAGTAGCTCCAGACGCCCATGGTCATCAGCCGGTTCATCCGGTCGTAGTGCGGGGCGATCCGGTCAAAGATGCTCTCGACGTATGCCTGCTTGCCCGGCCGAGCGGACCCGTCCGGTCTCAACTCCGGAGGACGCCGCTCCCCGTCGGCGTCAGCCATGCGCGCCATCCCTCCCGCAGCTCGTCGGGGCCGACCGTGGCCGCGCCCAGCTTCCGCACCACCAGGCCGGCGGCCACGTTGGCCACCTCGGCCGCCTCCAGCGGGTCGAGCCCGGCCGCCAGGCCCAGCGTGAAGGTGGCGATCACCGTGTCGCCCGCCCCTGTGACGTCGAAGACCTCGGCCACCTCCAGGGCGGGGATGTGGCGGACCGCGGCGGGCGTGAAGACCGTCATGCCCCGGTCCCCCTGGGTGATGAGCAGCGTCTCCAGATCGAGCGCCCGGCGGAGGGAGCGTCCCGCCTCCTCCACCGCCGCCTGTTCGGGCAGCGGTCGCCCCAGGATCGCCTCCGCCTCCGGCAGGTTGGGCGTGGCCGCCGTCAGCCCGCGGAACTCGCCCAGCCGGTAGCGGGAGTCGACGGTGACCGGGATCTGCCGCCGCCGGCTCACCTCCCGCACGCGCTCGATCAGGGCGGGCGTCAGGAGCCCGTGCCCATAGTCGGAGAGGAGGACGGCGTCCATCCCCTCCAGAAGGCGCTCCAGCCGCTCGATCAGCGGGTGGATGACCTCCTCGGGGGGGATGGGGGGCGTCCGGTCGACGCGCAGCACCTGCTGGCGGAGCGCCTGCGGGCCCCCCGCCAGGAACCGGGTCTTCACCGCCGTGGGGCGGTCGCTCTCGACCAGGATGGAATGGGTGTCGATGCCCTGGCTGGCCAGGCCGTCCAGCAGCCGGCGGCCGGCCTCGTCGGCGCCCACCATGCCCAGCACGGTGACCGAGGCGCCCAGCGCACGGGCGCCCTGGGCGGCGTTGGCCGCCCCGCCCGGCTGGTACCATTCCTGCTGCTCCTCGACGATCATCACCGGCGCCTCGCGGGAGATGCGGCGGACCTCGCCGGCGACGTAGTGGTCGGCGATCAGGTCGCCCAGCACCGCCACCCGGCAGCCGCGCCAGGCGCGGAGCGCTTCTTCCAGGCGTTCCGTCTTCGACAAAGCGGTTCTTCCCCTCTCCGCGTCTCCGCGGTCGCCGCCCGCGCCTGGCCGGCCCCCGGCCTCAGCGCACCCGGTGGCCGGCCAGCCGGCGCCCCGAGAAGAACGGCCGCAGCGTCAGGATGGCTGCGCCGCCGCCCACCGCCACGCTCAGGTAAAAGGTGACCGATCGCCAGAGGAGCACCAGCGGGCTGACCAGCTCCGCCGGAACCAGCCCCCGGAGGAGGTAGGCGAAGAGGATCTCCGCGCCACCACTTCCTCCCGGCGTCGGAATCGCGGGCTGGACCAGGTTGAACAGGAGCTGGACCGCCAAGGGCGCATACCAGGTGAATCTTACACCCAGCCCTGCCATCAGCGCCGGAAGGATGGCCAGGTAGACCGCCCAGTAGAGCAGGCTGAGCAGGACCGTGACCAGGAGGGCCGGCCAGCGGCGCACGAGCATCCAGCGCATGGCCACGGTGAAGCGCCGGACCTCCCGGCGCACCCCCCGGTTCCAGCGGGCGCCCCGCTCGCGCCCCAGGAGGCGGAGGAGCGGCCGGTTGACGACCAGCCGGAGGAAGGCGCCGCCCAGGGCCGCGGGCCAGAGGAGGAGGGCGAGGAGCAGCAGCGCCACGCCGATGAAGGCGGTGACCAGCGTCTCCAGGCCGGCGCGCAGGTCGGGGGCGAGGTGCGCCACGGGGCCGACCAGGATCAGGAGCGGCGCGGCCACCGCGAAGACGAGCGCGGTCAGCGTCGACTCCAGGAAGACCAGGGCGGAGGCGCGGCCGGCCGGCATCCCGTCCCGGATGATCAGCGCCAGGAGGGCCGGCAGCCCGCCCGAGCTGCTGGGGGTGACGTGGGAGACGAAGACGCTCGCCAGGTAGAAGGTCCATGAGCGACCGACCGGCATGGGATGGCCCAGCGCCCGGGCCAGGACGGTGATCCGCCAGGTGCGGAGCCCCCAGGCGAGGAAGATGAGCGCCACGGCCGCCAGGTACCAGGCCGGCTCCACGTAGAAGAGCGCTTCCAGCGCCCGCCGGCCGCCACCCACCACGAGGAGGAGCACCACCCCGGCGATGCTGAGGCCGAGGGAGAGGAGAAGGCCGCGGCGCAGGGCGCGGGCGCTCACGGCTTGAGCACGGCGGCCAGGGCTGCCTCGTAGGTGGCCAGGACCAGCGAGGCCGTCCGGCGGATGGAGAAGCGTTCGGCGCGGGCGCGCGCCTCGCTGGCCAGGAGGGCGCGGAGCCGCGGATCGTCGAGGAGGCGCAGCAGCGCCGCCTTCATCGCTTCCTCCGACGCAGGCACCAGCAGGCCGTCGACGCCGTCCCGGATGGTGTCCCGGCTGGCCGGCGCGTCCACCGCCACGGGCGGGAGCCCGGCGCCCATGGCCTCGGCCAGCACCAGCCCCTGCGTCTCCGTGAGGGAGGGAAAGGCGAAACAGGTGGCGCCGTGGTAGGCGTGGCGCAGCTCCTCCGGCGGCAGCGTCCCGAGGAAGTGGACCCGCCCCGCCAGCGGGGGCTGCTCCGCCCACCGCTCCAAGCGCCGGCGCTCGGTGCCGTCGCCCGCCAGGGCCAGGTGCGCCTGCGGCCGCACCTCCGCCAGGCCGGCGAAGGCGCGGAAGAGAAGGTCGAGGTTCTTCTCCGCCCCCAGTCGCCCCGCGTAGAGGACGATGGGCGTGCCCGGGGCGATGCCGATCCGCCCGGGAAGCCATTCCGGATCGCCCGCGCGGAGCGCCTCCAGGTCGATGCCGCTGGGGATGGTGCGGACCGGCGATCCCACCCCCTGCTCGGCCAGCCAGCGGGCCAGCGAGGGGGAGGGCGCGATCACCTGGTCGGCCGAGTTGGCGTAGAAGGTGGCCCACTCGGCCACCACCCGGCGGGTGAGCGGGACGTCGATGGGCGCGTAGTGCGTGTAGAGGTCGTAGCGCGTGTGGTACGTGAAGACCAGCGGCAGGCGGAAGCGTCGCGCCGCCGCTGCGGCCACGCCCCCCATGACGAAGGGGGTGTGGCTGTGGACCACCTCCAGCTCCAGCCGGCGCATGCGGCGCATGATGCCGGGCGCCCAGGGGATGGCCACGTGGAAGTCCGGCTGGGTCGGGGCGGGCAGCGAGGGGAGGCGGATCACCCGCTGGGCGCGGTCTTCCTCCGGCGAGACGCCGGGATAGTCGGGGGCGAAGACCGTCACCTCGTGGCCCATCCGTTCCAGCTCGCGCTTGAGCAGCAGGATGGAGCGGACCACACCGCTCACGTACGGCGTGTAGCTGTCCGTGAACATGGCCACGCGCATGCCGCTCATCCTCTCCGCCCCCAGCGGTCCAGCTGCCGCTCCGCCTCCGCCAGCACCCTCTCCGGGGTGAGGCGGAGCATGCACTCCGCCGGCGCATCTTCCTGGTAGCGGCGCGCCGCCAGGTACTCCAGGGTACCGCCCATCCAGTGGACGCAGGGGCCGCAGCTCATCGGCACCTGCAGCAGCCGGTGGCGCTCCCCGCGCGGCGCGAAGTTGCGCGGGTCGGTGGGGCCGAAGAGCGCGAGCGTGGGCGTCCCCATCGCCCAGGCCAGGTGGAGCGGGGCCGAGTCGTTGCCCACGAAGAGGTCGGCACGGGCCAGCAGGGCGGCCGTCCGCCGGAGCCCGATCCGGCCGGCCAGGTTCCTGCCGTTCCCGCGTTCGGCAAGGGCGTCCAGGATGGCTTCGCCGGCCTCGGCGTCGTCGGGGCCGCCCACCACCAGCAGGCGCGCCCCCCGTCGCCTCTCCAGCTCGGAGGCCAGGCGGGCGAAGTAGGTGGCCGGCCACCTCTTCTGCGGAAAGAAGCGTCCCCCCGGGTGGATCGCCACCAGGGGACGGCCCGGCAGGCGGAAGCGGCGCTCGAACCGCCGTGCCCAGCGCCGCTCGGCGGGCGACGGGTAGACCTCGGGCGCCGGATCCCTCGGCGGCTCGGCACCCAGGGCGGCCGCCACGCGGAGCGCGTAGTCGACGGCGTGGAGGTCGCGCCGGTCGGGCACCGGGACGTTGTACAGGAGCCCCAGGCTCTGCGAGGCGAAGCCCGTCCGCCAGCGGGCCCCGCTGAAGGCGGCGAGCCAGCTGCCCACGTTGGAGAGGCCGACCGCCAGGTCGAAGCGGGCCTCCTGGCAGGTGACCAGCCAGCGGGGCAGCTCGATCGGGCCCTCCGCCTCCCAGAGGCGGTCGACGGCCGGGTTCCCGGCCAGCAGTTCGGCATTGGACGACCAGGCGAGGACGGTCACCTGCGCGCCGGGGAAACGCCGGCGAAGGGCGCGGAGAGCCGGCGTGGCGAAGAGCGTGTCGCCCAGCGGGCAGAGGACCGGCACCAGGATGGTCCCCACCTGCTCGGGGCGCGGGAGGGCCCGGGCGCGAAGGCGCACCTTGGCCGGTACGCGAGACCGCCAACCCTCCCTTGCCACGGACCACGGGTGGCGATGGAGCCGTGCAGCGGGCAACGCTCCTCCCTCCTGAAGCCATCGGGCGACCGGCTTGATTCTACTACCATCGCGCTTCCTCCGCCGCCCGCACCCCAGGTGGCCGCCCCGTCGCCTCCTAGTCCACCCGCTCCACCACCGCCCCCAGCCGGCGCAGCCTCTCGTCCATCCGCTCGTAGCCGCGCTCCACGTGCTCGATGCCGGTCACCCACGTCGTCCCCTGCGCCGCCAGCCCGGCCAGGACCAGCGAGGCGCCGCCGCGCAGGTCGTCCATCGCCTCCACCTCGGCGCCGGAGAGCTCGGGCACTCCCCGCACCACCGCCACGCGCCCGTCGACGGTGATGTCGGCGCCCATCCGTCTCAGCTCCTCCGCCACCTTGAAGCGGTTCTCGAAGATGGACTCGGTGATGACGCTGGTTCCGTCGGCCACCGTCGCCATGACGAGGAAAGGGCTCTGCAGGTCCGTGGGAAAGCCCGGGTAGGGCGCGGTCCGGAGATCGAGCGCCTGCGGCCGGCGCGGGCCGCGGCAGCGGATCCAGCCCGGGCCGCTCTCCACCCGGGCGCCCGCCTCGTTCAGCTTGGCCAGGGCGGCCGCCAAGTGGTCGGCACGGGCGCCGGTCAGGAGCACGTCCCCGCGGGTGATGGCGGCACCCACCAGGAAGGTGCCCGCCTCGATCCGGTCGGGGATCACCTGGTGCGTCGCGCCGTGCAGCTCGCGCACGCCCCGGACGGTGATCACGTCGCTGCCGGCGCCCTCGATCTCCGCCCCCATGGCGGTCAGGAAGCCGGCCAGATCCTGGATCTCCGGCTCCTTGGCCACGTTGTAGAGGCGCGTCTCCCCCTCGGCCAGCGTGGCCGCCATCAGCGCGTTCTCCGTCGCTCCCACGCTCGGCTGGTCGAAGTGGATCTCGGCCCCGTGCAGGCGCTCGGCCGTGACCTCCACGTAGCCGCCCTGCTCCACCACCTGGGCGCCCATCGCCCTGAGCGCCTGCAGGTGGTAGTTGATGGGGCGCGGTCCGATGGCGCAGCCCCCCGGGTAGGAGAAGCGGACGCGGCCGCACCGGGCCAGCAGGGGCCCCGCCAGGAAGATCGAGGAGCGCATCTTCCGCGTCAGGCCTTCCGGCAGCTCCCAGTCCGACACCTCCGCCAGCTCCACGGCCAGCGAGCGGACCCCGTCCACCTCTCCGACCTCGATCCGCGCGCCCAGCGCCTTCAGGATCTCCACCATGACATGGATGTCCCGCAGCTCCGGGACGTCGACGACCAGGCTTCGCTCCGGCGCCAGCACCGTGGCCGCCAGGACCGGCAGGGCGGCGTTCTTGGCCCCACGGATGGGCAGCTCGCCCACCAGCGGGTGCCCCCCTTCAATGCGGAAGCGTGCCAACGGCTTCACCTCCACCCTCGTCCAGCCATCGCTCCAGCGTTCCCGCCGGCACGCCGAAGAGCCGGATCTCCGGGACGAGGGTGAGGCCGAATCGCTGGCGCACCAGCCTCCGCGCGATCCGCATCAGCTCTATGACGTCGGCGGCCGTCGCCCCGCCGGTGTTGACGATGAAGTTGGCGTGCAGGGTCGAGATCTCCGCCCCGCCCACCGCCAGCCCCTTCGCCCCCACCGCCTCGATCAGGCGGCCTGCGTAATCCCCGGGGGGATTGCGAAAGATACTGCCTGCGTTGGGGTAGGCGAGCGGCTGCGTCTGCCGGCGCCTGCGGGCGGCCGCCCGCAGGATCTCGGCGTTCACCCGCGGCGCCTCGTCCAGCTCGAGCCGGACCTCGGCCACCAGCCAGCCCGGCTCGCTCTGCAGGCGCGACGTCCTGTAGCCGAAGCCCATCTCCTCCCGCGCAAGCCGCCGCTCCTCTCCCGAAGGGCCGATCAGCCGCGCCCAGACCAGCCTGTCGCCGATGCTCCCCGCGGGCGTGCCCGCGTTCATGTAGACGGCACCGCCCACCGTGCCCGGGATCCCGGCCAGCGGCTCCAGTCCCCCCAGGCCCTGCTCCAGCGAGAGCTGGACCAGGCGACCGAGGGCGAAGCCCGAGCCCACGGTCACCTCGCGCCCCTGGAAGCGACAGCGGTCGAAGAGCCGGCGCGTGGTCAGCACCACCCCGCGCACGCCCTCGTCCGGCACCAGGACGTTCGACCCCTGCCCCAGGAAGTGGACATCGACACCGCTCTCCGCGCATAGAGAAAGAAGGGCTCGCAACCCTGTCTCCGTCTCCGGTTCCACAAAGAAATCGGCGGGACCGCCGATCCGCAGCGTCGTATGACGCGCCAGCGGCTCTCCGGCCGCCACTCGGATCCCGCCTATCCTACGGATCGCTTCTGCGAAGGGTGCCGCCGCCGGTTCCAACCGCCCTCTCCCCGTTCAGCTGCCGCAGGACTTCCGGTCCGACAGTATACACGTCGCCTGCCCCCAGGGTGAGGATGAGATCACCCGCCGAACTCCGGCCGGCCGCCGCGGCCGCGGCCTCCTCGCCGGAGGCGGCCAGCTCGGCCCGGCCCCCCGCCCGCCGCACGGCCTCCACGATGCGGGCCGGATCGGCCCCGGGCAGGGGCTCCTCGCCTGCGGCGTAGACGGGCATCACCCAGACCTGGTCGGCCAGGGCAAGCGCCGGCCCGAAGGCTTCCGCCAGGCGGCGGGTGCGGGTGTAGCGGTGGGGTTGGAAGATGACCAGGAGGCGACCGCCGCCCGCCAGCTTCCTGGCGGCGCGGAGGGTCGCCTCGACTTCGGCGGGGTGATGGCCGAAGTCGTCCAGGAGGTGGCGCCCGGCCGCCTCGCCGACGTGCTCGAGGCGGCGTGCCACCCCGCGGTAGGCCTGCAGCAGCCGGCGGCTCTCCTCGACGTCGAGGCCGAGGAGGGCGAGCGTTCCGATCACCGCCAGCGCGTTCCGGACGTTGTGCAGGCCGTGCAGGCGGATCTGCCAGAGACCCAGGTCCCGGCCGCGCCAGCGGACGCGGAAGTTCTCGCCCTCCAGGCTGGAGCGGACCTCCCCGGCGCGCAGTTCGCCCGTTCCCAGTCCGTACGTGACGATCCGCGTCCGGGAGCGGATCCCGCCCAGGAGCGGATCCTCGGCGGCCAGGAGGGCGTACCCGCCGGGCCTCACGCCGTCCACGAAGCGGCGGAAGCCCTCCACCATCCGTTCCATGCTCCCGTAGCGCTCCAGGTGGTCGTCGTCCACGTTGGTGACCACGGCCAGCCAGGGGTGGAGCAGTTCGAAGCTGGCGTCGCTCTCGTCGCTCTCGGCGACGAAGAGGTCCCCGCCGCCGACCAGCACCGGCGTCCCCAGCCCGCTCAGGCGCGCGCCCAGATAGACGGTGGGTTCCAGCCCCGCCTCGCGGAGGCACCAGCCGATCCATCCGGCGGTCGTCGACTTGCCGTGGCTGCCGGCGACGGCGATCCCCCGCCGCCGGTTGAAGAGCGCCGCCAGTCGCTCGCCGCGGTACTCCACGGTGAGACCGCGACGCAGCGCCTCGACCACCTCCGGGTTCCGGGGGTGGATCGCCCTCGAGACCACGAGTCGGCGGCAGTCGGACAGGTGTTCCGGCCGATGCCCGCAAGCCATCTCGATCCCGTGCCGGGCCAGTTCCTCCAGGGCCTCCGACTCGTGGGCGTCACAGCCCGTGACGCTCTCGCCCGCAGACTCCAGAAGGAGGGCCAGCCCGACCATGCCGCTTCCCCCGGCACCCATCAGATGCCACTGCCCGTCTGCTGCCCGGTTGCCGTCCATCTGCGTCCCTTCTCCGTCGATGCGCCGTAGGGCGATCGGGCTCGTCCGCACCGCCGCTCTCCTTCCGAAGTATGCGCCAGCACCCCTGCCGGTCCCGCCGACCGGGAGACGACCGGGAGCCGGCCGGGGCCGGGCCGGCCAGGCCTAGCGAAGGAGGCGCAGGAGCCGTTCCGCCACCGCCCGCGCCGCCTCCGGGCGACCGAGGCTCCGGCTGGCGGCCGCCATCCGCGCCAGCTCCTCGCGGTCCCCGAGCAGGCGCTCCAGAAGCGAGCGGAGGCGCTCGGGGGTGAGCTCGGCTTCCTCCAGGACCACCGCCGCGCCCTGGCGCGCCAGCGCGGCGGCATTGGCATGCTGGTGGTCGTAGGCGACATGCGGCGAGGGGACCAGCACCGCGGGCAGGCCGCGGGCGGTCAGCTCGGCCAGGCTGATGGCCCCCGCGCGCGCCACCGCGAGGTCGGCGGCCGCCAGCGCCTGCGGCATCTCGTCGATGTAGGCGAGGACCCGGTGGTGCGGCCCTTCCTCGGGCACGCCGGCGCGGCCGAGCCGCGCCAGGAAGTCCCGGTGGTGGGCGCGTCCCGTGGCGAGCAGCAGGAAGGCCGGCGGCCTCCCCGGCGGGCGGCGCGCCCATTCCGCGGTCAGGTCGGCCAGCACCCGGTTGACCGCGGCGGAGCCCCGGCTGCCCATGGTACAGAGGACCAGCGCGTCGCCGGCGGGCAGCCCCAGGCGGCGGCGGGCCTCCTCCCGCCGGGCCTCCACCACCTCCGCGCGGATCGGGTTGCCCGTCACCAGACTCCGTCCCCGCAGGCGGCGGGCCGCCTCCGGATAGGCCAGGTAGACCTCGCGCACCCAGGGCGCCAGCATCTGGTTGACCCTGCCGGGGACGGCATTCTGCTCCTGGATGACCGCCGGCACGCGCAGCAGGACGGCCGCGACCAGGAGCGGCGCGGCGGCATACCCGCCCGTGCCCACCACCAGGTCCGGCTTCTCCCGGCGGAGGAGCGCCGCCGCCTGGAAGAGTCCGATCCCCATCCGCGCCCCGTTCCTCAGGAGCTCCAGCGGCCGTTTCCCCACCAGCCCGCCCGCCTCCACCGCGAGGAAGCGGTACCCGGCCTGCTTGGCCAGGCGCTCCTCCATCCCGCCGGCCACGCCGACGTAGACGATCTCCACGGGGGCCGCCAGCTCCTGCGGGACCGCCCGCTCCAGCTCCCGGGCGATGGCCAGCGCCGGGTAGATGTGGCCCCCCGTTCCGCCGCCGCTGATCAGCACCTTGCGCGGGCGCCGCACCCCGCCTCTCCAGGCCGGGCGCGCCGGCGCGCCCGGCTCAGAGCCTGGCGTAGCGCGAGACATTGAGCAGAACCCCCACCGAGGTGAGGCTGAAGACGAGGCTCGAGCCGCCGAAGCTGACGAAGGGCAGCGGGATGCCCGTGATGGGCAGGACCGAGCTGACCACGCCGATGTTGACCACCGCCTGCACCAGGATCGCCGCCGTCACCCCCGCGGCCAGCAGCGCGCCCAGGCTGTCCGGCGCCCGCAGGGCGACCCGGAAGCCCCGCCAGCCCAGGACCGCGAAGAGCACGATGACGGCCAGCGCGCCCACGAAGCCCAGCTCGTTGGCCAGGATGGTGAAGATGAAGTCGGTGTGCCGCTCGGGCACGTAGAAGTATTTCTGCAGGCTGTTGCCCAGGCCTGCGCCGAAGAGCGAACCCTCGCCCAGCGCGTAGAGTCCCTGGGTGATGTGGTAACCCGCTCCCAGCGGATCGGCCTGGGGGTTGAGAAAGGCGAAGAAGCGCTGCCGCCTGTAACCCTCGGCGAAGATCAGGTAGGCCAGAGCCGGCACCGCGGCCAGCCCGGCGCCCACCAGGTGCGAGACGCGCATGCCTGCGACGAAGAGAAGGATGAGGGCCGTGCCGGCGATGGTGACCGTGGTCCCCAGGTCGGGCTCCAGCATGATCAGGGCTCCCAGGACGGCGACGCCCAAAGTCACCGGCAGGAGGCCCCTGGGGATGTCCTTGGCACCCTCGGGGGTACGCGAGAGAAGGTGGGCGAAGAAGAGCACCGCCGTCAGCTTCGACATCTCCGAGGGCTGGAAGCTGAGGCCGCCGAAGCCGAGCCAGCGCCGGGCCCCGTGCGACTCGACCCCCACCCCGGGCAGCAACACCAGGACCAGCGCCACCACGGTGACCGCCATCAGCGGCGCCGCCCACCGCCGCCAGTTCGCGTAGTCGACCCGCGAGGCGACCCACATGCCCAGCCCGCCCATCAGCGCCCAGGCGAGCTGGCGCTTGAAAAAGTAGTACGGGTCGCCGTAGACCACCAGGCCCTCGGGGCCGCTGGCGCTGAGCACCATGACCAGACCGACGGCCAGCAGCAGCAGGACCGGCGCCAGGATTCCGAAGTCCACCGGCGGGCGGCGCTCCCTCACCGCTACCAGCCCCCCGAGATCCAGAGAGAGAGGAGTCCCGTCGCACTCGCCAGCAGGGAGAGCAGGGTGAAGCGGCCCACCACCCCTTCCTCGCTCATGCCGCCCAGCTCGAAATGGTGGTGGAGCGGGCTCATGCGCAGGACTCGCCGACCCGTCAGCTGGAAACTGGCCACCTGGACGATCACCGAAAGCGCCTCCAGCACATAGACCAGACCGATCAGGACCAGATACAGCTCGGTCTTGGTCAGGATGGCCACCGCCGCCAGCAGTCCGCCCACCGCCAGGGAGCCGGTGTCGCCCATGAAGATCTGCGCCGGGTGACGGTTGAAGACGAGGAAGCCCAGGAGCGCCCCGAAGAGCGCGCTCATGCCGACGGCCAGGCCGGCCTGGCCGGCGGCGATGGCGATCCATGCATATGCCAGCGCCACCGGCAGCGTGGTCGCGCCGAGGAGACCGTCCAGGCCGTCGGTCAGGTTGACGGCGTTGCTCGCCGCCAGCACCACCAGCCAGACCAGGACCGGGTAGGCCCAGCCGAGATCGATGCGCTGGCTGGTGAAGGGGATCTGGACCCAGCTGCCCAGCTCCCCGTGGCCGACGGCCCAGACCAGGAGAAGCGCCAGGATCGTCTGGCCCAGGAGCTTGTACCGCGCGGCCAGACCGAGCGAGCGGTGGCGGACCACCTTCAGGTGGTCATCCAGCCAGCCCAGGGCTCCGTGGCCCAGGAAGAGCGCCAGCGCCACCGCCGTGGGGGCGCTGGGCGGTGCCCAGAGAAGGGTGGCCGCCGCGGTGACCGGGACAAAGGCGAGGCCGCCCATGGTGGGCGTCCCCGCCTTCACCCGGTGCGTGGCCGGCCCCTCCGGGCGGACCGCCTGGCCGACGTGCCAGCGGCGCAGAAGAGGGAGCAGGAGTGGCGTCACGAGAAGCGTTCCGAGCAGGCCGAAGGCGGCGGCCGCCGCCAGGGGGAGCCACCAGCCGCGCTGCCATGTCTCAAGCATGGCTCAGCGCCTCGACGACCCGCTCCAGTCCCAGCGCGCGCGACCCCTTGACGAGGACGACGTCGCCCGGCCGGAGCCGGTTCAGGGCCGCCTCCGCAGCCGCCCCGGCGTCCTCCGCCTCGACGACCTCGGGGACGCCGGCCTGGCGCGCCGCCTCGGCCAGCGCCAGGAGAGCCGGCCCGGCCCCCACGGCGATGAGCAGCGAGACGCCACTGGCCGCCGCCTTCGCACCCGCCTCGCGGTGGTACCGCTCCGACTCCGGCCCCAGCTCCAGCATCTCGCCGAGAACGGCCACCCGCCGCCCCGGCGCGCCGGCGAGGACGGCCAGCGCCGCCTCCAGCGAGGCGGGGCTGGCATTGTAGCAGTCGTCGAGGATCCGCCAGGGACCCGCATCCACCCAGCGATCCCGATGGGCCGTCAACTCCGCGCGCGCCAGCCCCTCCGCGATCGCCTCCGGCTCCACGCCCATGAGGAAGCCGACCGCCGCCGCCGCCGTGGCGTCGTAGACCATGTGCTCGCCCGGGAACGGGAGCGCCGCCTCGACGCTCCGGCCGTCCGGCAGGCGGAGGCGGAAGCGGCTCCCCTCCGGTCTTGCCTCCACCGCCTCGTACCGCACCTGCGCCCGCTCGCCGCCCCCGTACCAGAGGACCGGAGCCCGGCTCCTCCCCGCCATGCCGGCCTGCCACGGATCGTCGGCGGAGAGGACCGCCCGGCCGGAGGCCGGAAGCTCCTCCACCAGCTCCCCCTTGGCCCGGGCGATGGCCTCCAGCGAGCCCAGGAACTCCAGGTGGACCGGTGCGATGCGGGTGACCACGCCGGTCTCCGGCTCCGCGAGGCGGGCCAGGGTGCGGATCTCGCCCGGAGCCCGCATGGCCAGCTCCAGGACCGCCACCTCATGCTCCGGAGCGAGCCGGAGGAGCGTCAGGGGCACCCCCACCTCGGTGTTGAAATTCCGCTCGGCGCGCAGGACACGGAAGCGGCTGGCCAGCACCGCCGCCACCAGGTCGCGGGTGCTGGTCTTGCCCACGCTCCCCGTCACCGCCACCACGCGGCCGCCCCATCGGCGCCGGTGCTCCCGCGCCAGCCGCTCCAGCGCCCACCGGGTGTCGGCGACGCGGAGGACCGCGCGCCCGGCCGGCACCACGGCCGGTTCCCGCTGCACCAGCGCCACCGTCGCCCCCGCCTCCCAGGCGGCGGCGAGGAAGTGGTGCCCATCGACCCGGCTGCCGGGCAGGGCGACGAAGAGATCCCCCGGCGCCACCTCGCGGCTGTCGCTCGCCACCCCGGTGGCGACGGCACGCCCGTCGCCCAGGAGGCGCGAGCCGGGGAGGATCCGGGCCAACTCGCCGGCCTCGTACCTCACGGGCGCTCTCCCCGGGGTCCCGCCACCGCGAAGCCCAGGTCGTCCAGGGCCGCCCGGGCCTCCTCGCGGTCGTCGAAGTGGACGGTCCGCTCGCGGAAGATCTGGTAGGTCTCGTGCCCCTTGCCGGCGATCAGGACCAGGTCGCCGGGGGCGGCGGAGGCGATGGCCTCGCGGATCGCCTCCCGCCGGTCGACGCAGCGGGTGTAGCTGGCGCCCGTCCCGGCCAGCCCCTGCTCGATGTCGTCCAGGATGGCCTCCGGCTCCTCGCCGCGCGGGTTGTCGGAGGTGAGAACGATGCGGTCGGCCCAGCGGGCGGCCACGGCACCCATCAGCGGCCGCTTGCCGCGGTCCCGGTCGCCACCCGCCCCGAAGACGACGATCACCCGGCCCCGGGTCAGCTCGCGGGCCGTCTTGAGCACGTTCTCCAGGCCGTCGGGCGTATGGGCGTAATCCACCACCACGGTGAAGGGCTGCTCGCCCTCGATGCGTTCGAACCGGCCGGGGACGACCGGGGCCTGGGCCAGCGCTTCCAGCCCTGCGTCCAGCGGCACCCCCAGCGCCAGCGTCGCGCCGAGCGCGGCCAGGGCGTTGTAGACGTTGAAGCGGCCCGGCAGCGGCAGGAGCAACTCGCCCCCTCCGTACGCTCCCTCGACCGCCACCCGCGTGGAGCCGCTCTCCATGCGCCGGACCTCGCCCCGCAAGTCGGCGCCCTCGCCCAGCCCGTAGGTGAGCACGGGAACCGCCGTCACCTCCCGCATCCGCCGGCTGGCCGGATCGTCGGCGTTGAGGACGGCCGCCTTGGGGCCCTGCTTGGGCGGGCCCCAGGTGCTCCGACCGAGCGAGCGGAAGAGGAGCGCCTTGGCCTCCAGGTAGTGCTCCAGGTCGCCGTGAAAGTCCAGGTGGTCCTGCGTGAGGTTGGTGAAGACGCCCACGTCGAATTCCACCGCGTCCACGCGGTGCAAGCTGAGGGCATGGGAGGAGACCTCCATGGCCACCGCCCGGTCGCCGGCGTCGCACATGGCCCGCATCATCCGCTGGAGGTCGGGGCCTTCGGGCGTCGTGTGCTCCACCGGCACGCGCCGCCCCCCCACCACGTTGGTCACGGTGCCGATCAGGCCGGTGGGATGGCGGCGCGACAGGATGGCGTGAATCAGGAAGGTGGTGGTGGTCTTCCCGTTGGTCCCCGTCACCCCCACCACCCGGAGCTGCTTGGAAGGGTGACCGAAGAACTGCGCGGCCACCCGGGGCAGGGCGCGCCGGGTGTCCGCCACCAGCGCCACCGGGCGCCCCCCGGTCTCCACCGGCTGTTCGGCCAGGACCGCCGCCGCCCCTCGCGCCACCGCCTCCTTCACGTACAGGTGGCCGTTGGTGCGGAAGCCGGGCACGGCCACGAAGAGGTCGCCGGGCTCGACGCGGCGAGAGTCGTAGGCCACCCCCGTCACCTCGGTGGCCGGGTCCCCCCGGATCTCACGCACCTCGCACAGGGCAAGCACTTCCGAAAGTCGCAAGACGTTCCCTCCAGATCTTGGGATGCGCCCGGATCACGGAGGTCCGGTCACACCTTCCTGGGGCGCTGCCGTCAACCGCAGCCGGACGACGGTCCCCGGGTCCACCAGGCTCCCCGCCGCGGGTGTCTGGCCGGTGACCACCCCGTCGCCCTCGGCCTCCATCCGGAGGCCCACCGAGGCCAGAAGGTCGGCGGCGTCGCCCAGCAGCCGCCCTTGGAGGTCGGGGACGGTCACCTTGCCCTGGGCGGCCGGGCTTCCCGGGGCCGGGTCGGTGTACGCGTAGACGATGCTGCCGCGCACCACCACCGCGCCCTTGGCCGGCAGCTGGCGAAGCACCAGGGGCCCGCCGCCCAGGAAGCGGAGCTGGACCCCGCTCTCCTGTGCCAGCCCCTCGGCCGTCTTGCGGTCCAGGTTGACGAGGTTGGGTACCAGCGTGTCCTGCTCCTGTCCGCCGGGGGCGGTGCCGTTCCCCACCTTGGCATCCGGGGGAATGTGCAGGACGTTGAGCACCTGCACGGCGATATCGTGGAAGACCGGTGCCGCCACCTGGCCGCCGTACGGGACCCCCTGCGGCTCATCCACCATTACGTAGATCAAAAGCCGGGGGCGATCAATGGGGACGAGTCCGATGAACGATGCGATATTCTTTCCAGGCACCACCCGGCCGCCGATCACCTTCTGCGAGGTGCCCGTCTTGCCGCCGACCCGGTAGCCGGGGATCTGCCCCTCCACGCCGGTCCCGTTCTGCACCACCCGCTCCATGAGGGAGCGGACCGTGGCCGCGGTCTGGGCTGAGATCACCCTGCCCTGGGGCTTCCACTCGAAGGTTCGGACCACCCGCCCGTCGGGCGAGAGCAGCGCCTTGGCCACGTGTGGCGTCACCAGGTAGCCGCCGTTGGCGATGGCGGCGATCGCCCGGGCCATGGCGATGGGCGTCACCGTCAGGGTCTGGCCGAAGGCCATCAGCGCCAGGTCGAGGTCGGTGGCTCGCGACTCCGGCGGCATGATGCTCAGCGCCTCGCCGGGGAGGTCGACGCCGGTGGTTCCCATGAAGCCGAACTTCCTCAGGTACTCGTAGAAGGTGCTCTTGCCGATCATCAGCCCCGTCTTGGCGAAGACGACGTTGGCCGAGTCCTGGAAGCCCTCGCCGAAATTGGTCGCCCCCCGGCCGGCGCCGTTCCAGTTGGAGATGGTCTGGCCCAGGATGCGGGCGCTGCCGGGGTCGTAGAAGGGCGTCTCGGGGGTCACCTTGCCGGTCTCGATGGCGATGGCGGCCGTGACCGGCTTGAAGACCGACCCCGGCGGGTAGGTGTTGTCGATGAGGAGGTCGCGCGAGAGCCTCTGCAGCTCCTGGCCGGAGAGCTGCTGCCAGCGGTTCGGGTCGAGGCTGGGGCGCTGGGCCATGCCCAGGATGGCGCCGGTGTTGGGGTCCATGACCAGGGCCCACGCTCCCAGCGGATGGACGCGCTGGAAGACGCGCTCGATCTCCTGCTCCACGATGGTCTGGACGGTCCGGTCGATGGTGAGCTCCAGGGTCATGCCGTCCTCCGGCTTCTTGTAGACGGCGCCCGCCTGGGGAAGCGGCTGCGAGCGGGCGTCGAACTGGAGGCGGATCGCTCCCGGCTTGCCCTGCAGCTCCTTGTTGTAGACCGCCTCCACGCCGTCCAGCCCCTGGTTGTCGATGCCGGTGAAACCCAGGACGTTGGCGGCCAGGATGCCGTCGGGGTAGAAGCGGGAGCTCTCCTGGGTCAGGTAGATCCCGGGCAGGTGGAGGTCGCGGACGGCCTGGGCGGTCTTCGGGTCCACCTTCCTCTTCACGTACTGGTACGAGCTGCGGGTGGAGAGGATCTGGCGGATGACCGGCTCGGGCACGTCCAGCACGGGTGCCAGCTTGGCCGCCTCCCCCGCCGGGTCGGTGATCTCGGCCGGGTTGGCCACCACCGTCTGGGCGGTGACGTCCACCGCCAGGGGACGGCCGCGGGTGTCGACGATCTCGCCGCGTTTGGGGGCGACGGGAAGGTCGTGGGTGCGCGTCTCCTGCGCCTGTCTGGCCAGCTCCGAGCCGCGCCAGAGCTGCAGGTAGGCGACACGGACGGCCAGGAGGAGCAGCGCCGCGAGCGTCCCGATCAGCACCACGGCCAGGCGGCGCCTACCCTCGGCCCTCATCGTCCTCCACCTCACCCGCTTCCTCTCTCACCGTCTCGCACCGTGCGACGCGGAGCTGGCGACCGGTCCGCGCAGACCGTCACCGGCCGAGCGCCCAGAGCGCCTGGGCGAAGCGGACGGCGTGGCCCCACCAGGACTGGACCGCCGCCCGTTCGGGGGAAGGCTGCGGCGGGGGTGGCAACCGCACCACCGCCTGCCTGCCGGCCGGCGCCGGCGGCGCCCCGGCGGGCCGGCCGGGCCGGAGCGGGATGGGGGAAGCCTGCGGCGTCACCAGTCCCAGCTTGGTACGCGCCTCGCTCAGCACGCGCTGCGGCGAGTCGAGGCTGGCGGCCTGCGCCGCCAGGAGCGCCTCCTGCTGGCGGAGCGCGGCCAGGCGGCTGGCCTCCTGATCGAGCCGGTAGGCGGCGCTGCTCACCTGTACGTGGAGGACGACCACGCCCACCGCCAGCAGCCAGAGGAGCGCCAGCCCCCCGAGGAAGCGCAGCTCGGAGCGGCGACCCTCCCGGGCGGCGGGACGGCGGCGCGGCGAGCGCGCGGCCCGCCCCGCCCCCTCCTGCGGCCGGCCCCGCGCAACCGCTCGGCTACCCTGCATCGCTATTCGCCCGCCTCCGCATTAGAACCGCCCCCCACCGGGCCCGAACGTTCCAGCACACGGAGCTTGGCGCTGCGCGCGCGAGGGTTGGCCTCGACCTCCCGGGTGCCCGGCGAGACCGGGGTGGGCGTGAGCAACCGCCACCCTCCGGACCGCGACGCTTCCTGGAAGCGTCGCTTGACGATGCGGTCCTCCAGCGAGTGGAAGCTGATCACCGCCAGGCGCCCGCCGGGGTTGAGCGCTTCCATGGCCGCCCGGAGGCCGCGCTCCAGCGCGTTCAGTTCGTCGTTGACGGCGATGCGCAGCGCCTGGAAGGTCCGGCGCGCCGGGTGGCCCCCCTGGCGCCGGGCAGCGGCGGGGACGGCCGCCTTGACGATCTCCACCAGCTGGCCCGTGGTCTCGATCCGGCCCCGGTCCCGGGCGCGGACGATGAAGTCGGCGATCCGGCCGGCCCACCGCTCCTCGCCGTACTCCCTCAGAAGCCGCTCCAGCTCCCCGCGCGTCAGGCCGTTGACCAGGTGGTAGGCGGTGGTCGGCTGGCTCGGATCCATGCGCATGTCCAGCGGCGCGTCGTGCTGGTAGGAGAAGCCCCGCTCGGGCTCGTCCACCTGCATGGAGGAGAGGCCCAGGTCGAAGAGGACGGCATCGACGGGGCCGGTGCCCAGCGATTCGAGGATCTCGTCCAGGTCGGCGAAGTCGGCGTGGACCAGCGTCACCCTCGATCCCCAGGGCGCCAGGCGCTCCTTGGCCAAGGGCAGCGCCCGGGTGTCCCGGTCCAGTCCGATCAGCGACCCCACGCGGCCGCTGGCCAGCAGCGCCTCCGCGTGGCCGCCCGCGCCGACGGTGGCGTCCACCGCCTGGCCCACGTCCCGGT
Organism: Bacillota bacterium; assembly: GCA_029961055.1. Lineage (NCBI taxonomy): Bacteria > Bacillati > Bacillota > Bacillota bacterium. The sequence continues at coordinate 59,287 of JASBVM010000001.1, read as the reverse complement.
CGGCCAGGAAGTCGACCACCTCGTCCCGCAGGACCGGGACGTGCAGAAGCTGACCCTGCACAGCCTCTCACCCCCTGGTACCTGCCCCCCGCTCCTCGCGCCCCGCTCCCCACCCGGGCGCGAAGAGCCGTTCGGCCACCGCCTCGTAGGAGGCGGAGGTCCGCCGGGCATACTCCTCCCAGACCTCGGCAGCCCAGATCTCCAGCCGGTCCGAGACGCCCAGGATGGCGATCTCCCGATCGATGCCGCCGTACTCGCGCAACATGGGCGGGATCAGGAGCCGCCCCTGGCGATCCACCTCGCCCTCCACCGCCCCCGCGAAGAAGAGGCGGGCGAAGGCGCGCACGTCGGCCTGGGTGAAGGGGAGTTGGGCCAGACCCGCGCGGAGCCGTTCCCAGTCCTCCACGGAATAGACGAAGAGGCAGCGGTCGAGGCCGCGGGTGAGGATCACCCGCGCGCCCAACTCGTCGCGGAGCCGGGCCGGGATCGTCACCCTGCCCTTGGCATCGAGGCTGTGGCGGTACTCCCCGATCAGCACGCTCGCTCGCCGCCATCCCGCCGGGTGGGTCTCCCACTTGGCCCCACTTTGACCCACTGCCTGCCCTCTTCGGTCCTGGGATCGGATCTCCTCCCCCACCTTTGAGCCTTCCCCGGCCGCGGGCGGGCACGGCTCGACCGGGCTCGGCGCGGAGGACCGAAAGGCTCCCGCGGCCGACGGCGGTCGGGGCCGCGCACGCTCTCCGCCGCCGGTCGCCGCCAGGGGTGGGCGGCAGGCCGGCGCCTCCTGTCGGGTGCGGTCGCTTGACCCGCCGCTCGCGTCGCGGCTATACTGAGGGGCGCCGCGAGGGCGTGTAGCTCAATTGGGAGAGCGCTAGCATCGCAAGCTAGAGGTAGCGGGTTCGAATCCCGCCACGTCCACCAGATTCGCAGGGGATTTGCGTGGGAGCTGCGGCCGCCGGCAGGCGGCCGCATTTTTCACGCGAAGTTTTCCACGCGAAGAAAGAAGACGGAGCCACGAAAGGGTCGGGAGGCGGAGCGCTTGCGCATCGCGCTGGTGGCCCATGATCGCCGGAAGCCCGAGATGGTCGACTTCGCCCGCCAGCACCGGGAGCTGCTGGCCGCCCACGAGCTGGTGGCCACCGGCACCACCGGCCGGGTGGTCGCCGAGGCGACCGGCCTGGACGTGGAGCGCCTCCTCTCCGGGCCCATGGGCGGCGACCAGCAGGTGGGCAGCGAGATCGCCCAGGGCCGCGTCGACGTCCTCTTCTTCTTCCGCGACCCCCTGACCGCCCATCCGCACGAGCCCGACGTCTCCGCCCTGCTCCGGCTCTGCGACGTCCGCGGCGTGCCGGTGGCCACCAACCGCGCCACCGCCGAGGCGCTCATCTTCGCCCTGGAGCACGGCCGGGTCCGGCGCATCGCTCCGGCCCCGCTTCCTCGCTGAGCAGCTCCTCCACCCTCCGGTCCCAGGGCGCGTGCGGAAGGCTCTCGACGATCTGGGCCGCGTAGGCGACGCCCACGGTACGGGCGTGCATCCCGGGCCGGGCGAGCCAGCGGTCGAAGTAGCCGCCGCCGTAGCCGAGGCGGAAGCCGCGACGGTCGAAGGCGACGCCGGGCAGGAGGACCAGGTCGATCTCGGAGGGGTCGACCGCCGGAGCCTCCTCGGGGGGTTCCGGGATCCCCAGCGGGCCCCGTCGCAGTCTCATCCCCGAGAGGAAGCGGCGCGGCAGGATCCGGTGCGCGGCGGGATCGGTGGCGGGCAGGACCACCGCTCCCCCCTGCCGCCGGCGCCAGCGGAGGGCCGCCCCCAGGTCCGGCTCCCCCCGCCAGGCGACGTAGCCCATCACCAGGTGCGCCTGGAGAAAGGGCGGCCAGGCCAGCAACCGGCGGACCATGGCCCGGTCCCAGGCACGCCGCTGCGCGGGCGGGAGGCTCCGCCGCCAGGCGAGGAGCTGCCTGCGCAGGAGCGCCTTCTCCTCCTCAACCGGCAGCCAGGACGAAGAGGAGGTCGCCGGTGTTCACCGCCTCGCTCGGCCGGACGGCCACCTCGGCGACGGTGCCGCCGACCGGGGCCGTGATCTCGTTCTCCATCTTCATCGCCTCCAGGACGCAGAGAACGTCGCCTTCCTCCACGCGCTGGCCCTCCTCCGCCCGCACCTCCAGGACCACGCCCGGAAGCGGGGCGACCACCCGTTCGCCGGCGGCGGCCGCGGGACGCGCTCCCCCGGAGCCGCCGGCGCGCGGCTCCGCCGCCTCGGGCCGCGGCGGCGGGGCCACCTCCGCGGCCGCCTCCACCGGCGCCCCGGCGACGGCCCGGGCCGCGCCCTCCGCCACGACGGGCCCCAGGCTCTCCACCTCCACCTCGAACTCCTGCCCGTCCACCCGAACCCGATAGCGTCGGATCACGCCTTGCGACCTCCTCGCATCAGCATCAGGCGTTCCGCCCCGCGCATCCCGTCCATCCGACCGGCCCACCGCCAGGGGGAGAAGCCGTCGACGCCGGGCGCCGAGCCGGCCGCCGGCCGGACCCGGATCCGGGCACCGGCCCTCCCGCCCTCCTCCTCCGACGCCGCCAGCGCGGCCGCGATGGCCGCCACCTGCGCGGGCGCCAGCCTCCGCCCGCCCGCCCGGTCCTCCGTGCCGGCCAAGGTCCGTTCCCCTCCTCCCCGCGTCACAGCGGGAGATTGCCGTGCTTCCTGGGGGGGCGCTCCTCCCGCTTGGCGGCCAGCCCCTCCAGGGCCGCGATCAGCCGCGCCCGCGTCTCCCCGGGCAGGAGCACGTCGTCGATGAAGCCGCGCTCCGCCGCGACGAAGGGGTTGGCCAACCGCTCGCGGTACTCCGCCACCCGGCGCGCGCGCTCGGCGGCGGGATCCTCGGCCGCCTCGATCTCCCGCCGGTAGATGATGTTGGCGGCGCCCTCCGGCCCCATCACCGCGATCTCGGCGGTCGGCCAGGCCCAGGCGAGGTCGGCGCCCAGCCCGCGGCAGCACATGGCGATGTAGGCGCCGCCGTACGCCTTGCGCAGGATGAGGCTCACCTTGGGTACCGTCGCCTCGGCGTAGGCGTAAAGCACCTTGGCCCCGTGGCGGATGATGCCGCCGTGCTCCTGCGCCCGCCCGGGCAGGTAGCCCGGCGTGTCCACCAGCGTCACCAGGGGGATGTTGAAGGCGTCGCAGAGGCGGACGAAGCGGGCGATCTTGTCGGAGGCGTCGATGTCCAGCGTGCCCGCCAGCGTCCGCGGCTGGTTGGCCACCACCCCGACGACCCGGCCGGCCATGCGCGCCAGTCCGACCACCGCGTTCTGCGCGAAGCCGGCCTGGATCTCCAGCCAGCTGCCCGCGTCCACCAGCCCCTGGATCACCCGGCGCACGTCATAGGGACGGTTGGGGTCCGCGGGGATGGCGTGCTCCAGCTCCTCGGAGGCCTGCGCGTCCGGCTCGCGGGCTTCGCCCGCCGGCGGATCCTCGACGTTGTTGGAAGGAAGGTATCCCAGGAGCCGCCGCACCAGCTCCAGCGCGCTCCGGTCGTCCGGCGCCACGAGGTGCGCGACGCCGCTCCGCACGAAGTGCGCCCTCGCGCCGCCCAGCTCCTCGTGGGTGATCTCCTCGCCGGTGACGGCCCGGATCACGTCAGGGCCGGTGATGAACATCTGGCTGGTCCCCTCGACCATCACCACCAGGTCGGTCAGCGCCGGGCTGTAGACCGCCCCGCCGGCGCAGGGGCCCAGGATGACCGAGATCTGGGGGATCACCCCGGAGGCCAGCGTGTTCCTGCGGAAGATGCCGGCGTACCCGTCCAGCGCCGCCACGCCCTCCTGGATGCGGGCGCCACCGGAGTCCTGCAGGCCGACGACGGGCGCACCGGCCCGGAGTGCCGTCTCCTGGAGCTTCTGGATCTTCTGGGCGTGGACCTCGCCCAGGGTGCCGCCGATCTGGGTGAAGTCCTGGGCGAAGGCGAAGACCGTCCGTCCCTCCACCCGGCCCCACCCGGTCACCACCCCGTCGCCGGGCGCCTCGCGCCCCTCCAGGCCGGGCACGTCGCCCCGGTGGGCGGCCAGCTGCCCGATCTCCTGGAAACTGCCCGGGTCGAAGAGGATCTCCAGCCGCTCGCGGGCGGTCAGCTTCCCCTGGGCATGCTGCTTGGCGACGCGCTCCGGGCCGCCACCCGCCAGCGCCTGCTGGCGGCGGCGGAGCAGCTCCGACACGTCTCCCGCGCTCAAGCCTCCTCCTCCTTCTGGCAGAGTTCGACCAGGACGCCCCCCAGCCCCGCCGGCTTGAGGAAGGCGACCCACTGGCCCTCGGCGCCGCGCCGCGGCTCCGCGTCGATGGCCTCCAGCCCCGCCTCCACCGCCTCCCGCAGCGCCCGCCGGATGTCCGCCACCCGCAGGGCGACGTGGTGGAGCCCCGCCCCCCTCCGCGAGAGGAAGCGACCCACCGGGCCTGCGGGATCGGTCGGCTCCAGCAGCTCGATCCGCCCTCCCCCGGCGAAGGGGAGAAGCGCCACCCGGACCCGGTCCCCGGCCACCTCCTCCACGTGGACGGCCGCCAGCCCCAGGGCGCCCCAGCGGGGGAGGGCGGCTTCCAGGTCGTCCACCGCCACCCCGATGTGGTCCAACGCCGGCCGCTCCACGCTCATCCCTCCCCCCTGCGGCTCAGCTCGCCCGTCCGGCGCCCCCGCGCCAGCTCCTCCACGGCCGCCACGATCCTCTCCAGCGGCGTGCCCGGCGGAAAGATGCGGGCGATGCCGGCGGCCTCCAGGCGCTCCGCATCCTCCGGCGGGATGATGCCGCCGGCGATCACCGGTACGTCCCCCAGCCCCCGCTCCCGCATCTCCCGCAGCACCTCGGGAAAGAGCGTGCGGTGGGCGCCGGAGAGGCTGGAGAGTCCGACCACGTCCACGTCCTCCTCCAGCGCCGCCTGCGCGATCATGGCCGGCGTCTGGCGAAGCCCGGTGTAGATCACCTCCATGCCGGCGTCGCGGAGCGCCTGGGCGATCACCTTGGCGCCCCGGTCGTGCCCGTCCAGCCCCGGCTTGGCCACCAGAACCCGGATGGGCCGCTCCAACCTCATCCTCTTCGCCTCCCTCCCGGCTCGCGCCTCGCCCCGCGCGGCCTAGCCCGCCTGCCGGGCGGCGCCGTACTCGCCGAAGACGGCGCGCAGCGTGTCGGCGATCTCGCCCAGCGTGACGCCGGCACGGGCCGCCTCGAGGATGGGCGGCAGCAGGTTGGCGTGCGGGTCGCGCGCCGACTGCTCCAGCCTCTCCCGCGCGCGGGCCACCGCGACGGCGTCCCTCCGGGCGCGGTAGGCGCGGAGGCGCTCCACCTGGTCCCGCTCCACCGCGGGGTCGATCTGGAGGAGGCCGGAGGCCGGGTCGCCCGCCCCTTCCTCGTCGCGGAGGACGTTGACACCCACCACCGGCTGCTCGCCCGACTCCACCGCCCGCTGGTAGCGGTAGGCGCTGCGGCGGATCCGCTCCTGCATCCAGCCTTCCTCCACCGCGCGGACCGCGCCCCCCATGCGGTCGATCTCCTCGATCAGCTGCCACGCTTCCTGCTCCAGGCGGTCGGTCAGCGCCTCCACGAAGTAGGAGCCGCCCAGCGGGTCGGCGGTGTCGGCCACGCCGCTCTCCAGCGCCAGGATCTGCTGGGTGCGCAGCGCCAGGCGCGCGCTCTCCTCCGTGGGCAGCGCCAGCGCCTCGTCGCGGGCGTTGGTGTGCAGCGACTGGGTGCCTCCCAGGACGGCCGCCAGCGCCTGGAGCGTGACGCGGACCACGTTGTTCTCCGGCTGCTGGGCGGTCAGGGTGGAGCCCGCCGTCTGGGTGTGGAAGCGGAGCATCCAGGAGCGCGGGTCGCGGGCGCCGAAGCGCTCGCGCATGATCTTCGCCCACATCCGCCGGGCCGCCCGGAACTTGGCGATCTCCTCGAAGAAGTGCATGTGGGCGTTGAAGAAGAAGGAGAGCCTGGGCGCGAAGCGGTCGACCTCCAGGCCCCGATCCACCGCCGCCCGGACGTAGGCGATCCCGTCGGCCAGGGTGAAGGCCAGCTCCTCCACCGCCGTCGCGCCCGCCTCGCGGATGTGGTAGCCGGAGATGCTGATGGTATTCCAGTTCGGCACCCGCTCCGCGCAGAACTCCATCAGGTCGGTGACCAGGCGCATGGAGGGGCCGGGCGGGTAGATGTACGTGCCCCGGGCGGCGTACTCCTTGAGGATGTCGTTCTGGACGGTGCCCGACAGCTTCTCCGGCGGGATCCCGCGCCGTTCCGCGACCACGATGTAGAAGGCCAGGAGCGTGGCGGCGGTGGCGTTGATGGTCATGGAGGTGCTGACCCGGTCGAGCGGGATCCCCTCGAAGAGCCGCTCCATGTCTTCCACCGTGTCGATGGCCACGCCGACCCGCCCCACCTCGCCGAAGGCGAGGGGATGGTCCGAGTCGTACCCGATCTGCGTCGGCAGGTCGAAGGCGACGCTCAAGCCGGTCTGGCCCTGCTCCAGCAGGTAGCGGTAGCGGCGGTTGGACTCCTCGGCGGTGGCATAGCCGGCGTACTGCCGCATGGTCCACGTCCGCCCGCGGTACATGCTGGGGTAGATCCCGCGCGTGAAGGGGTACTCCCCCGGAAAGCCTAGGCGCTCCGCGTAGGGAGCGTCGGGGAGGTCCTCGGGCGTATAGAGCGGCTTCACCTCGAGGCCCGACGGCGTGGCGAACCGCTGGCGCCGCCGGGGCGCAGCCTCCAGCCGCTCCAGCCAAGCCTCGTGCCGCGTGCGGGCTTCCTCGTCCCAGCGCATCCGGCGTCCCTCCCTCGCGCCCGGCGGGCCTCCCGCCTGCCGGCGGCGGCACCGAAGGCGCCGCTGACGACGAGGCGGCGAGGCTCTTTCGGCCCCGCCGCCTTCCGGGCCCCTCAGGCGCTCGCGTTCAGTGTAGCCATCCCCGGGCCTCCATGGCGTCGACGACGCGCCGGACCGCCACCATGTCGGCGGCCTCGCGCATGGAGACGCCGCGCTCCTCATGCATGACGTAGACGGCGTCGAAGGCCCTGGTCATCATCGCTTCCAACCGCTGGTTGACCTCTTCTTCCGTCCAGTAGAAGTTATACCGGTTCTGGACCCACTCGAAGTAGCTGACGGTGACGCCACCCGCATTGGCCAGCACGTCCGGGACCACCAGGACGCCGTTGCGGTACAGGATCTCGTCGGCCTCCGGCGTGGTGGGACCGTTGGCCGCTTCGGCGATGATCCGCGCCCGGATGCGCGGCGCGTTCTCCGCGGTCAGCTGGTTCTCCAGCGCGGCCGGAATGAGGATGTCGACGTCGAGCGTGAGGAGCTCGTCGTTGGTGATCTCCCGCGCGCCGGGGAAGCCGAGGACCGTCCCTGTCTCGGCCTTGTGCCGGACGACCGCTTCGACATCCAGGCCGTCCGCCTTGAAGATACCGCCCTTGGAGTCGCTCACCGCCACGACGCGGGCGCCGCGCTGACCGATCAACCGGGCAGCGACGCTGCCGGCGTTGCCGAAGCCCTGGACGGCCACGGTCGCCCCGGTCAGGTCGAGGCCTACCCGCTCGGCGGCGCGGCTCACCGTCACCACGCAGCCCCGACCCGTCGCCTCGCTGCGACCCAGCGAACCGCCGACGGCCACCGGTTTGCCGGTGATCAGGCCGAAGACGTTGTGGCCCTGGATTTTGCTGTACTCGTCCATCATCCAGGCCATGATCCGGGGGTTGGTGTAGACGTCGGGCGCCGGCACATCCTTCTCCGGTCCGACGATGGGAGCGATGGCCCGGATGTAGCCGCGGCTCAACTCCTCCAGCTCGCGCTCGCTCATCTCCTTGGGGTTGCAGACGACCCCGCCCTTGCCGCCGCCGAGCGGCAGGCCGAGCAGCGAGCACTTGAGGGTCATCCACATGGAGAGCGCCTTCACCTCGTCCGGGGTGACAGCAGGGTGAAAGCGAATCCCCCCCTTGGTGGGTCCCAGGGCGTCGTTGTGCTGCGCTCGGTAGCCCGTAAAGAGGCGGACGGTGCCGTCGTCCATGCGCACGGGGATCCGGACCTCGAGGAAGCGCCTGGGCGCCCTCAACACCTCGAAGGCGGCCGGCGGTACCCCGAGTGCCTCGCAGGCATGCCGGATCTGCCCCTGCACGATCTCGAACGGGTTGGTCGTTTCCTTCGCCAGCAGGTCGGCCATCCGATTCCCCCCTCGCCCCGCTGCAACCCTCCACAGGTTGCCTGCGCTCACAGCTTCGCCCGTCCCGCTCGCTGCCAGTCGTCCCCTCGCGGGGCCGGGGGCATCCCGGCGGGACGCTTGGAACGGCCGCCCGCCGACGTGCTTGGCCTGCTGAAGCGGTCGCAGCACAGAGGCCTGCAGGGCGAGAAGCAACCCTGCAAACCCTGGCCCCGTCCTCTTGTAGGGCGGTTTCCGGCAATTGTCAATCCGGCCCGGCAGATCCCTTTTCCGCGAGAAAGCCGGCCGACTCCCGCGGCAAGAGGAGGCGGCGAGGCCGCCCGGCCTCGCCGCCCGTTCGTTCGTTCCTTCCTGCGTGATCAGTGGAGCCAGCCGCGGGCCTCCATCGCGTCGTAGATCCGCTTGACGGCCACCCTGTCGGCCGCCTCGCGCATCGGGACGCCGTGCTCCTCATGCACCGCATAGACGGTGTCGAAGGCGCGCCCCATCATCTCCTCCAGCCGTCGGTTGACCTCCGCCTCGGTCCAGGTGAAGTGGTACAGGTTCTGCACCCACTCGAAGTAGCTGACCGTCACGCCGCCGGCGTTGGCCAGCACGTCCGGGATGACCAGCACCCCGTTCCGGTACAGGATCTCGTCCGCCTCCGGCGTGGTCGGGCCGTTGGCTCCCTCGCCGATGATGCGCGCCTGGACCCGGCCCGCGTTTTCAGCCGTCAGCTGGTCCTCCAGGGCGGCAGGCACCAGGATGTCTACCGGGAGGAAGAGAACCTCGTCGGAGGCGACGGCTTTCGTCCCCGGGAGGCCGGCCACGCTCCCCTCCCGCCGCGTCCACTCGACGGCCGCCTGGACGTCGATGCCGTCCGGGTTGTAGACGCCACCGTGGACGTCCGAGATCCCGACGATGCGCACGCCGAGCTCCGCCAGGTAGCGGGCTGCATGCGAGCCCACATTGCCGAACCCCTGAACCGCCGCCGTCGCGCCCCGGAGCTTCAGCCCCAGCCGCTCCGCCGCCTTGCGGATGGTGATGGCCACGCCGCGGCCCGTGGCCCCTGTCCGGCCGGAGGAGCCTCCCAGCACCTCCGGCTTGCCGGTGATGGCGCTGAAGACGTTGTGGCCCTGGATCTGGCTGTACTCGTCCATCATCCAGGCCATGACGCGGGCGTTGGTGAAGACGTCCGGGGCCGGCACGTCCTGTTCCGGTCCGATGAAGGGGGCGATGGCCCGGATGTAGCCCCGGCTCAGCGCCTCGAGCTCGCGCTCGCTCAGCTCTGTGGGATCGCAGACGACCCCGCCCTTGCCCCCGCCCAGCGGCAGGCCGAGCAGGGAACACTTGAGCGTCATCCACATGGAGAGCGCCTTCACCTCGTCCGGGGTGACGCCGGGGTGAAAGCGGATGCCGCCCTTGGCCGGCCCCAGGGCGTCGTTGTGCTGGGACCGGTAGCCGGTGAAGAGACGGACAGTGCCGTCGTCCATGCGCACGGGGATCTGCACCTCGAGGAAGCGCTTGGGTGCCTTCAGCATCTCGTAGGCGACCTCCGGCAGTCCCAGTGCCTCGCAGGCGTGGCGGATCTGCCTCTGCACGATCCTGTACGGGTTGGTCGTCTCCTTCACCACCAGGTCGGCCAACGCTACGACCTCCTTCGCCCCGCCGCGCCCTCTCCCCGGGGCGCATGCGGTCAGCGCGCCGCTCGGCTCCCGGCCGCCGCCCCATGGGCCGCGGAAGGGGAGCCGGTCCGTCGCCGTGCGGGCCGCCGGCCGGTACTTCGTCATGCTGAAGTGGCCGAAATATTCAGGGCTTGCAGGAAACCCTGCAAGCCCTGGATGACTTCCGCTCCACCCGGCCGCCGGGGAGGGGCGCGATATGCGGGCATACCCGCCGAGGTAGCTTTTGCCTGCAGCTCACGAGCCGACCCTCCCGGTTCCGGCCGATCGCCGGCACCACCCGCTCACTCCACCCTCTGTGTAGGGCGGTTTCCCTGCTTTGTCAATCCTCTCCTTGCAAGCCTGTTTCCCTCCACGAAAACCATCCTTCGCCGAGTTTCCGCCCCTCGATGATGTCTTTTCGCAATCCGGCAACGATATCTTGCGTGAAAGTGATGTTGTGCAGGGTGAGGAGCCGCCTGGCCAGCGCCTCCCCCACTTTCAGCAGGTGACGGAGGTAGGCCCGGCTGAAGTGGCGGCAGGTGGAGCAGGTGCAGGCCGGATCGAGCGGGCGGAAATCGTCGGCGAAGCGGCGGTTGAGGAGGCGGAGGGCGCCCTCCCGGGTCCACGCCGTCCCGTGCCGCGCCACCCGGGCCGGCTCCACGCAGTCGAAGAGGTCCACGCCGCGCCGCACCCCCTCCAGCAGGTCGAGGGGGGTGCCGACACCCATCAGGTAGCGGGGGCGGTCCTCCGGGAGCCAGGGGATCACTTCCTCCAGCGTCCGCAGCATCAGCTCCTTCGGTTCGCCCACGCTCAGGCCGCCCAGCGCGTAGCCGTGGAAGTCGAGGGCCGTCACCTGCTCCGTGGAGCGGCGGCGGAGCTCCAGGTCGACGCCGCCCTGGATGATGCCGAAGAGCGCCTGGTCGGGCCTCCGGTGGACGCGCCGCGCCCGCGCCGCCCAGGCGCCGGTGAGGCGGACCGCTTCCTCCAGCTCCTCCGCCGGGGCGCCGTAGGGCGGGCAGACGTCCAGCACCATGGCCACGTCGGAGCCGAGCTGCTCCTGGACCGCGACGGCCACCTCGGGCGTCAGCCGCTGGAGCGAGCCGTCGATGTGGGAGCGGAAGGTCACCCCGTCCTCGTCGATGCGTCGCAGCGGCGCCAGGCTCATCACCTGGTAGCCGCCCGAGTCGGTGAGGACGGCGTGCTCCCAGCCCATGAAGGCGTGGAGGCCGCCCGCCCGGGCCACCCGCTCCGCCCCCGGCCGCAGGAAGAGGTGATAGGTGTTGGCCAGGAGCATCCGCGTCCCCGTGGCCTCCACCTCCCACGGCGCCAGGGTGCGGACCGCGCCCAGCGTGCCCACCGGCATGAAGGCCGGGGTCGGAACCTCGCCGTGGGCGGTCTCCAGAACGCCTGCCCGGGCGCGGCTGGACCGGTCCCGGGCGAGAAGACGCCAGCGCGGCCGCATCGCCACCTCGTCCACCGTCCTCACAGGATCAGCATGGCATCGCCGAAGGAGAAGAAACGGTACCGCCGGCCGACCGCCTCGCGGTAGGCGGCCAGGATCAGGTCGCGCCCGGCGAAGGCGGAGACCAGCATCAGCAGCGTCGAGCGGGGCAGGTGGAAGTTGGTGAGGAGCGCGTCCACCGCCCGGTAGCGGTAGCCCGGGTAGATGAAGAGGTCGGTCCAGCCCCGGGCGGGCCGGACGCGGCCCTGGGGATCGGCGACGCTCTCCAGGGTGCGGACCACCGTGGTTCCCACCGCCACCCGCCGCCCGCCCGCGGCCCGGGCCCGGTTGATGGCCTCGGCCGCCTCCTCCGAGACGGTGAAGAACTCGGCGTGCATGCGGTGGCGCTCCACTTCCTCCTCCAGGACGGGCCGGAAGGTGTCGATGCCGACGTGGAGGGTGATCTTCACCTGCTCCACGCCGCGCTCGCGCAGCCGCTCCAGGAGCTCCGGCGTGAAGTGGAGCCCGGCCGTGGGCGCCGCCGCCGACCCGGGCTCGCGGGCGTAGACGGTCTGGTACCTCTCCGGATCCTCCAGCGGCCTGCGGATGTACGGAGGGAGCGGCACCTGCCCGAGCCGCTCCAGGAGCCTCTCCCACTCACCCCGGTAGCGGAAGCGCACCCGGAGGACGCCCTCGCCGCGGTTTTCCAGCACCTCGGCCTCCAGCCGCTCTCCCTGGCCCGCCTCCGCCGCGCCGAAGAGAAGCAGAGAGCCGGCCCTCAGCTTTCTCGCCGGCCGGCCCAGGACCTCCCAGCGATCCTCGCCCAGCGGTCGCAGGAGGAGCAGCTCCACCCGGCCCCCGGAGTCGCGCCGCCCGATCAGCCGCGCCGGCCTGACCCGGGTGTCGTTGAGCACCAGGCAGTCGCCCGGCTGCAGAATCTCCGCCAGGTCGCGAAAGCGTGCATGCTCCCACCGGCCCCTGCGCCGGTCGAGGACCATCAGCCGGGAGCCGTCCCGCGGCTCCAGCGGCTCCTGGGCGATCAGCTCCTCGGGGAGCTCGTAGTCGAACTCATCCACGCGCACGCTGGCCGACACCGCGGCGATCTTAATCCCCGCCGGGGGCGCCCAGCAACCCTTCGAGCTGCCGGCCGAGCGAGCCGAGGCGATCCAGGAGACCCTTCCAGGAAGCGTCACCGGAGCGGGACCGCTGTGGCGCGCCCGCCTCCTCCCGGCCGCCTTGCGGCGGTGCCACCTTCCCGCCCGGTCGCGGTTCCGCCTCCGGGCAGCTCCCGACCAGCTGCCGCGCTCCTTCGAGGCGGGGTTGGCAGCCCTGCCGCGGCAGGGACGGCAGACCGGTGCCGCCCTTTTCCGTGCGACCGGACGAGGGGCCCCGGACGGAAGCCGGCTCGCCCCGGGACCGCCCGGGCTCGAAGGGGGCCTTTCCGGCGGCGTCGGCCCCTTGCGGCGGCTTCCCGACCGGAGGGGGCAGCGGATGCGCTGCGCCCGTCTCGGCCGAGCCTCCCGGCTGCCCCGTCCCCCCCTCTTCCCCGGGATGGCCGGAACGGGTCGAGCCGGCGGCCCCGGCGGGCAAACCCGCTTGCGCGGCAGGCCCGGTCGCCGGCGCCTCCCGGCCCTCCTTCCCGGACGGCGCCCCGCCCTCCTTGGGAAGAACCCCCTGCAGAAGCTGCCCGCCGATGGTCCGCTGCGGGTCCAGCCCCTGCGACAGGAGCTGCCGGAAGAGCGCCGCCCAACCCGGCTCCACCCGGACGCCGGGCAGGTGGCGCTGCGCCTCCGCCCAGGCCTGGCTGGCCCCGACGCTCTGGACCCGGTCCCGGTCGGCGGCGAGCGAGCCCTCGACCCGAAGGAGCATGACGGGCACGTCGGCCGCCTGGCTCTGGAGCAGGCCCTGCAACCGCTCCGCGCCGGACCGGACCCGTTTCTCCACCCGGTCCGGGGACGCGCCCTGCCGGGCCGGAGCGATCCCCACCAGCACCGGGGTGGGGGGCTGGCCGGCGGGACTTGCCTTGCCCTGCGCCGAAGCGGCATCGTTGCCCGTCCGGGCGTCCTGGATCTCCTTCTCGGCGGCCTGGGCCAGCACCTGGTCGATGGGCCTGCCGCGCCAGGCCACGTCGCGCAGAAGCTCCGCGCCTGCGGTCGAGAAGGCGCGGGCGTCGATCACGCGCCCGTCCCGGTCGGTGGTGAACTCCACGCCCCCGTGCCAGTCCAGCGAGACATAGGCCCACGCGGTGGGGCGCGACCAGGGCGAGAGCGTCCCGAGGACGACCAGGAGGAGCGCCGCGGCCACCGCCGCAGCCGCCCAGAGCCGGCGGCGTCCGCCCCGGCCCGCGCCCGCGGGCTCCGGCAGAGCCAGCTCGTCGCCCACCTGCCAGGCGCGGCCGGCGGGCAGGCGGAGGCGGCGGAACTCCCCGTCCCGGGTGAGGACGACCGCCCAGCCGCCCTCCTGCTCCAGGATCGTCGCCCGCTCTCCGCCGTTCCGTTCAGCGTTCTTCCTGGACATATCCGCTCCGCCCCTCGCCGGGCTCCGCCTCCTCGGGCGTCAGCGGGAGGAAGCCCCTCAGCTGGGGAAAGTCCCCGGTCAAGAGAAGGACCACCGCCACCAGATAGCTTCGCAGCCTGCGCAGGGTCTTCGGACGGACGCGGACGGCGAGTCCCGGGTCGTTCACCAGCTCGTCCACGGGCAGCCTGCCGGTCGCCAGGAGGAGCTCCCGGTAGCGCGGCACCTCGGCGATGCGCCGCGCCACCCGGAGCGCCACCTGGCGCGTGTCCCGGTGGCGGGGGGAGGAGCGGACCAGGTCGGTCAGGTCGAGCCCCAGGCGCCGGAGCTCGCGGCGGAACTCCTCGATCTCCTCGCGCCGCGCGCTGGCCTGCTCGGCGCGCTGGTGCTCGCTGAGCGCGCCGGCGACCTGGAACGCCTCCACCGCGCCCTCCCCCGGGGCCTCGTCCTCCTCCGCCTCGCCGGCCAGCGAGGAGAACGGGGTCTCGGGGTGGCGCGACTGGCTGCGGAAGTAGTCCACCAGACGACGCCGGATCACCTGCTGGCTGAAGGGGAGGAAGCCCGCACCCCTGGAGGCGTCGTACCGGTCGATGGCCTCGTTGAAGGCGATGAGCGCCACGCTGGCCTCGTCGTCCAGCCCCAGCCGGACGTAGCGGCCGCAGGCCTGCGCGGCCACCCGCAGGATGAAAGGCGTGAAGCGGGCGATCAGCTCCTCCCGGGCGCGGGCGTCGCCCGAACGCGCCTGGTCCAGCAGGTCCGCCGGCCATGGGCGTCCCGCCCGCGGCTCGGGCCGGGCGCCGGGCACGGGCATCACCTCCCGCCGTGCCCACTTCGACGCGGTCGTTGCCATTTCCCTGGAGGGACAGATGATCCCTGATCCAGCCTCTCGATCTTGCGAGAAGGGCGGTGGTCTCACCACCGCCCCGCATTCCCCGGACCGGGACCGCCCTCGCTCCGCCTCGCCCCGGAGGCTCCGCTTCACTCCTCAAGGCGGGCCAGCTCCTCGTCGTCGATCTGGAGGTTGGTGTAGACGTTCTGGACGTCGTCGTGATCCTCCAGGGCGTCCACCAGGCGCAGGGCCTGCTCGGCCTCCTTGCCCTCGATGCGGATCTCGCTCTTGGGCAGCATGCTGAGCGAGACCTCGGCGAAGGTCACGCCCTGCCCCTCCAGGGCCCTCCGCACCGGGACGAGGTCCTCGGGCGCGGTGATCACCTCGTAGGCGTCGTCCGAGACGCGGACGTCCTCGGCGCCGGCGTCGGCCGCCCACTCCAGCAGGCGCTCCTCGTCGACGTCGTGCTCCTCGCGGTTGATCACCAGGTAGCCCTTCCGGTCGAACATCCAGGCGACCGCACCGGCCTCCGCGAGGCTGCCGCCGTTCCGCGTGAAGATGTAGCGGATCTCGCTGGTGGTCCGGTTCCGGTTGTCGGTCAGCGCCTCCACGTAGACGGCGACGCCGCCCGGGGCGTAGCCCTCGTAGCTCACTTCCTCCAGCTGGTCGGCCTCGTTGCCGCCGGCTCCCCGCTGGATGGCGCGCTGGATGTTCTCCATGGGGACGCTGGCCGCCTTGGCCCGGTCGATGGCCAGCCGGAGCGCCGTGTTGCTCTCGGGGTCCGGCCCGCCGGCCCGGGCGGCGACCATGATCTCCCGCGCCATCTTCGAGTAGAGCGCGCCCTTCTGCGCGTCCTGGCGCGACTTCCTGTGCACCCGGTTGTGCCATTTGGAATGCCCGGACAACTCCCTCTCCCCTCCTCTCGGCCGGCCTGAGGCGGAAGGGGGCGGGGCGTCCGTCCCGCCCCGCCCCCCATGCCGCTACGATGATAGCACCGGACCCTCAGGAGGGTGCGATGGGCGGCAGCTCCAGCTTGTGGACCGCCTTCCGGTGCATCCGCTCGATCCGCTCCACCACCTCGGCTTCGCCTTGGCCGGTGAGCAGGTAGCGGTCCAGGTCGGCGTAGCGGAGGCCCATCTCGCCCTCGTCCGTCTGGCCAGCCCAGAGGCCGGCCGAGGGCGGCTTCTCCAGCACGATGCGGGGCAGTCCCAGCGCCCGCGCCAGGGCGTAGACCTCCTCCTTGACCAGCCCGCCGATGGGGAGGAGGTCGACGCCGCCGTCGCCGTACTTGGTGAAGTAGCCGACGTACAGCTCGCTCCGGTTGCCCGTGCCCACCACCAGGCCGTTGCGGACGTTGGCGACGAAGTAGAGGGTGGCCATGCGCAGCCTCGGCTTCAGGTTGGCCCGCGCCAGCGAGCGCTCCGGCTGCGCTCCCAGAACCGACTCGTACGTCGCCAGGAGCGCGTCGTAGGCGGGTCCCAGGTCGAAGCGGAGCGTCTCGATGCCCAGCGCCCGGGCCACCTCGGCGGCGGCGCGCTCGTCCTCGGGCTGGGAGTGGCAGGGCATGATCACCCCCACCACCTGCGGATGCGCCTGCTTGCAGAGCGCGGCCGTCACCGCCGAGTCGACGCCGCCGCTCAGTCCCACCACGAACCAGTCGGCACCCGCCCGCCGGCGCGCTTCCTCCAGCCAGCCGGCGAGGTGCCGGGCCCGCTCCAGGGCGGGCTCCTCGCGGATGCTCGTTTCCGTACCCGTCGCCTCCCTCGCTCGCGGACGCCGGCGGTCAGGCCTCGTCCGGCGTGGAGAAGAGCGCCGTGGAGAGGTAGCGCTCCCCCGTGTCAGGAAGGATGACCACCACCAGGCGCCCGCGCATCTCCTCGCGGTGCGCCAGCTGGACCGCGGCGTGGACCGCCGCCCCGGAGGAGATGCCGGCCAGGATCCCTTCCTCGCGCGCCAGGCGCCGGCCCATGGCCAGGGCGTCCTCGGAGCTGACCTGGATCACCTCATCATAGAGGCTAGTGTTCAGCACCTTGGGGACGAAACCTGCTCCGATACCCTGAATCTTGTGAGGTCCTGGCCGCTTACCTGACAATACTGCCGACTCCTCCGGCTCGACCGCCACCATTCGGATGCCGGGCTTCCGCTCCTTGAGCACCTCGCCCACCCCGGTCAGCGTCCCGCCCGTGCCCACACCCGCCACCACCGCGTCCACCAGGCCGTCGGTGTCGCGCCAGATCTCCTCCGCCGTCGTCCTCCGGTGCACCTCCGGGTTGGCCGGGTTCTCGAACTGCTGGAGCATGACCGCGCCCGGATGCTGCCGGACGATCTCCTCGGCCTTGGCGATGGCACCGGACATGCCCTCGCTGCCCGGCGTCAGCACCAGCTCCGCGCCCAGGGCCCGCAGGAGCTTCCTTCGCTCCAGCGACATGGTCTCCGGCATGGTCAGCACGAGGCGGTACCCGCGGGCGGCGCAGACGAAGGCGAGGCCGATGCCGGTGTTGCCGCTGGTCGGCTCCACCAGGAGGCTGTCCGGCCCGATCCTCCCCTGGCGTTCCGCCGCCTCCACCATGGCCAGGGCGATCCGGTCCTTGACGCTGGAGAGCGGGTTGAAGGACTCCAGCTTGGCCACCACCCGCGCCCCCGCCCCGTCGGTCACCCGCCTCAGCTCCACCAGCGGCGTGTTCCCGATCGTCCAGGTGATGTCTCGCGCGATGCGCACTCGGATTCCTCCCTCCCCCCTCCGGGAGGAAGCTTCCCCGCCGCCCCGGCGTACCACCGCCGGCGGGGCCCGCGCTTCCCCGCGCCTCCCCCGGAGGGATCCGACGCCCCTGGGAGTTCGGGAGGGAGGCGGTCAAATCCTTCTAATCCGACTAAGTTCATCGGAATTTACGCTGCCGCTCTTCTCGGTGATCGGGCCCGAGCTGCCCTCCCCTGCGCCCGCCGGCGCCGGGAACCGGGCGGGCGGCCGTCCCTGGAGCGACCCCGGCGCCGCCGGGCCGCCGCTGCCTGTCGTCCCGGGCCAGGAGAAGAGCGAAGGAGGCACCGGCCCGACGATGATCGCCTCGGCGATGGGGACATTCTGGGCCACCTGGAGCGAGCGGACGACGGGCGGGATCACCACCGCCACCCGGCTGGTCAGCCGGAGGCTGACCACGTGCCGGGTCTGGTTGATGCCGGCGGACTCGAAGCGCGAGGAGACCTCGGCCGAGACCGGGCCGATCGGTTCGACGGCCACCGGGATCGCCGGTCCTAAGGTGGCCAGCAGGCGAATATGCAAGAGTTGGCCCAGCGGGATCGGAACGGTCTGCCGGTCGAGCTGCCCCAGCTGCCGCTCCGCGTCCAGCGTCACCGCCGCGATCAGCGCGTTGATCCTGGGGGTGTTCGGCTGGAGGAAGTCGACCTGCCCGCCGCCGCCGCGCACCACCGTGTACAGGTCGCTGTAGCGGATCTGCGAGCCGATCTCCTGCTGGACGGCCCTGTTGATCGCCGACTCCGCCCAGGTCCGGGCCTGCTGGGCGGCCAGCGCCGCGAGGGAGGGGGCGAGGAGCCGGTCCGCCTCCACCACGCCTGCCGCCAGCAGCACGATCGCCAGGAAGAGAGCCAGGGAGGGGCGACCCCGCCGCCTCCGTCGCCACCGACGCCGCCGCATCGCCACCACCGCCACCCTTCGCGGGGGCGCTGGCAGCTTATGTGCCCCCCGCGCGTCAGGTTCCGGAGAGCCGGATGCGCGCGAACCGGCGTCGCCCGACCTGGAGGAGCAGTCCGTCGTGCACCTGCCAGAGCCGGTCGGCGTCGTCGACCCGTTGGCCGTCGACACGGACGCCGCCCTGGAGGACCAGCCGCCGGCCCTCGCTGACGCTGGTCACCAGCCCCGCCGCGGCCAGCAGGTGGGGGACGTCCGATCCGCCCTCCGGCAGCTGCGACGCCGCCAGCCGCACCTCCGGCACCTCCTCGGGCGGCTTCCGCTGGCGGAAGACGGCGAGGAAGCCGGCCTCGGCCGCCTGCGCCGCCTCCTGCCCATGGTAGAGGCGGACGATCTCCCGCGCCATCAGCGCCTTGACGTCGCGCGGGTTGAGGCGGCCCGCCCGCATGGACCGCTCCATGGACCGGATCTCCGCCTCGGGCACGTCGGTGCAGAGGAGGAGGTAGCGCGCCACCAGCCCGTCGGGGATGGACATCAGCTTGCCGTACATCTCGCCGGGCGGGTCCGTGACCCCCACGTAGTTGCCCAGGCTCTTGCTCATCTTCTGGACGCCGTCCAGCCCCTCCAGCACGGGCATGGTCATCGCCACCTCCGGCTCCTGGCCGAAGGCGCGCTGGATCTCCCGCGCCATCATCAGGTTGAAGGTCTGGTCCGTCCCGCCCAGCTCGACGTCCGCCTCCAGGGCGACCGAGTCGTATCCCTGCAGGAGCGGGTAGAGCAGCTCGTGGAGGCCGATGGGCTGGTTCTCCCGGAAGCGCTTGGCGAAGTCGTCCCGCTCGAGGATACGGGCGACGGTGGTCATGCCGGTCAGGCGGATGACCGCGGCCAGATCGAGCGGCGCCAGCCAGGCGGAGTTGTGGACCACCCGCGTCCTGCCCGGGTCGAGCACGCGGAAGACCTGCTCGGCGTAGGTCCGCGCGTTCGCCTCGATGGTCGCCTCGTCCAGCGGCTTCCTCGTCTCCGAGCGGCCGCTGGGGTCGCCGATGCGGGCGGTGAAGTCGCCGACGATGACCACCACCTCGTGGCCCAGCTCCTGGAAGGCCCGCAGCCTCCGCAGGACCACGGTGTGACCCAGGTGGACGTCGGGGCTGGTCGGGTCCAGCCCCAGCTTCACCTTGAGCGGCCGTCCCTCCCGCGCCGCCCGCTCCAGCTTCCGGCGGAGCTCCTCCGGGGAGACCACCGCCACCGCTCCCTGGGTGAGCAGGCGCACCTGCTCGTCCAGGTCGGCTTCCTTGGCGTCCGATCGCGTTCCGGGAGCACCCTCTGCTGCCATGTCGGGCTCTTCACCCTCCTCCCCCCGGCCGGTCGCCACCCCGGCCGGGGCCCTCAGGGGCCAATGGTATAATTCCATCGCCCGATGGGACAGGGGGTATCGCCCCGCATGGCAGCCCGACACGACCGCGGTCAGCCTCGCCGCCGCCTCCGCATCGGCCGGATCATCGGCCTCCTCCTCCTGGTCTCCGTCGTGGCCGGTCTGGGGGTCGGCGCGGGGCTCGTCCTGGCGGCGCTGCGCAGCCTGCCGGAGCTGGCCCCGACCCCGCCCTCTCCGCAGATGTCGTCCATCATCTACGACCGCTACGGGCAGCCCGTGACCACCATCTTCGCCACCCAGGACCGGACCTGGACCCACCTGGGCGATCTGCCGCGGGTGGTGCCGGAGGCCTTCCTGGCCGTCGAGGATCGGCGCTTCTACCAGCACCACGGCATCGACGTGGTGCGGACGCTGGGAGCGCTGGTCCACGACCTGCGGGGCGGCTCGCTCCAGGGCGGCAGCACCATCACCCAGCAGCTGGCCCGGAACCTGTACGCCCGCGAGGTGGGGACCGAGCGGACGCTGGACCGGAAGATCCGCGAGGCCGTCACGGCGGTGGCGCTGGAGCGCCAGTACTCCAAGCAGCAGATCCTGGAGATGTACCTGAACCTGATCTACTTCGGCCACGCCGCCTACGGGATCGAGGCCGCCTCCCGCGCCTACTTCGACGTGGACGCCAAGCATCTGACGCTCGCCCAGGCGGCGACGCTGGCGGCGCTGCCCAAGGCGCCCAACCTGTACGAGCCGATCGGCCACCCGCAGGCGGCGCTGGACCGGCGGAACCTGGTGCTGGACGAGATGGCGGAGGCGGGCTTCATCACCGCCGACCAGGCGGAGGAGGCGAAGCGCCAGCCGCTGGGCGTCCACCCGGCGCGGCGCATCGTGCAGAAGGACTACCCCGACCCCTGGTTCGTCGACTACGTGATCGACCAGCTCCGCCAGCACGGGTACAGCTGGAAGCAGGTGTACGAGGGCGGCCTGCGCATCTACACCACCCTGGATCCGCGCATCGACCAGGAAGCGCAGAAGATCGTCACCGACAACCTGCGCGGCTGGTACCCTCCCGCCCGCCTCTCGCGCCCGATCCAGGCCGCCGCCGTGCTGATGGACCCCCAGACCGGCGAGATCCTGGCCATGGTGGGCGGCCTCGAGCACACCACCAGCCGCGGCAACAACTGGGCGGTGCTACCGAACCGGCCCGGCTCGGCCATCAAGCCCATCGCCGTCTACGTGCCCGCCCTGAGCCAGGGGGTGACCGCGGCCTCCGTCTTCGACGACGCGCCCGTCACCTTCCCGCGGCCCGGGCAGAGAGCCTGGACTCCGCAGAACTTCGAGAGCGGCCAGTTCATGGGCCTGACCACCGTCCGCGAGGCCGTCCGCCGCTCGGTCAACGTGGTGGCCGTGCGCGTGCTCGACGCCATCGGCGTCGACAAGGGCTACGCCATGGCGCGCGCGCTGGGGCTGGAGTCGCTGACGCCCCAGGACCGGACGCTGGCGCTGGCGCTGGGCGGCCTGACCCGCGGCGTGACGCCGCTCGAGATGGCGGTCGCCTACTCCACCATCGCCAACGGCGGGCTCCGCCCGCAGCCGCTGGCCATCCGGAAGGTGGTCACCGCCGACGGGAAGGTGCTGGAGGAGAACCAGCCCTCGCTGACCCGCGTGATCAGCCCGCAGGTGGCCTACGTCATGACCGACATCCTCCGCTCGGTGGTGGAGGACCTGCCGGCCAACGGCTTCATCTCGCCCGGCCACACCGGCGGCGCGGCCAAGATCCCCGGCTGGCCCACGGCCGGCAAGACGGGGACGGACGAGAACTACGTCAACGCCTGGTTCGCCGGCTTCACGCCCCGGCTGACGGGAATCGTCTGGGTCGGCCACGAGGGGCATCTGAGCCCGCTACCGGGGAACATGCAGGGCGGCTCCTCCCGGGGGCCGGCGGCCCTCTTCCGCATGGTGATGAGCGCGGCGCTCCGCGGCCAGAAGCCGGTGGACTTCCCCCGTCCGAGCGGCCTGGTCAGCGTCCGCATCTCCGCCAAGTCCGGCAAGGTAGCCGGTCCGCTCACCCCGGACCGCTGGGCGCGGGACGAGCTCTTCATCGCCGGGACGCAGCCGGCCGAGCTGGACGACGCCTTCTACCAGGCGGAGGTCTGCGCCGACCAGCCCGGGCTGCTCTACCAACCCGGCTGCGCCTGCACCCCGGTGACCAAGCTCTTTCTCCGCCGGCCGCCGGCCCAGGCGGCCGACATGTCGATGACCGCGCCCACCGCCAGCTGCAACGGCGCGCCGGCAGCGGGCAGCCCGCCGCCGGACCAGGGGGCGGCCGGGACGCCGCCCACGCCGCCGGGTGATGCGTCCCCGTCCGGACCGTCCGACGCCGTCGACCTCCAGATCACCGGCACGGGTTGGTCGCCCGCCGCCTTCCAGCTCAAGGCCGGGCTCGGCCTCCTCCACGTGCGGAACACCACGGACCAGGAGCACGAGCTGGTCGTGGACGGGCTCCAGCTCGACGTCAAGATCCCGGCCGGGGAGAGCACCGACGTGCCGGTCCGGATCGAGAGGCCGGGCACCTACACCTTCCACTGCGCGCTCCACCCGGGCGAGCAGGGCGCGATCACGGTCACCCCCTAGGGGGCTTCGCCCCGCGGAGCGTCACCACGGTGACGCCCGCGCCCCCTTCCTCCGGCGGCGCCAGGCTCAGCTCCGCCACCCAGGGGCTTGCCCGCAGGTGCTCGCCCACCGCCTGGCGGAGCGCCCCCGTCCCCTTCCCGTGGATGATCCGCACCCTCTCCAGGCCGGCCAGGAGCGCGTCGTCCAGGTACTTGTCCACCCGCTCCAGCGCCTCGTCCACGGTCAGGCCGCGGAGGTCGATCTCGGACCGGACGCTCTCGGCCTTGCGCCGGCCCAGCTCGCCGACCGCCGCCCCGGCGCCCCCCGCGCCGGAAGGCGGGGCCGCCGCGCTCCCCGCGGCGCCGTCGCCGGCACCCTCCGCCGCCCGGGCGGACCGCTCCCCCTTGCCCAGCGGCCGGAGCTGCTCCAGGGGGAGGTTGACGCGGAGGAAGCCGACCTGGACCACCGCCTCCCGCCCCTTCACCTCCAGGAGCCGCCCCTCCGCCCGCAGCGAGCCGATCCAGACCGGCTCGCCCGCCCGGGGTGGTCGCGCGGGCGCGGCCTCCGCCTCCTCCCCGCCGGCGGTGACCGCCTCGACGCGTCTGCGCAGCCGGTTCAGCCCCTGGCGGGCGCTCTCCGCCTCGCGCAGACTCTCCGGCCGCGCGGTCGCCTGCTCGGCCAGCCGGCGCAGCTCGCGCAGGCGCTCGTCCGCCTCGCGCTTCGCCTCGGCGACGATGGCCAGCGCCTCCGCCCGCGCCTCGGCCTGGAACCGCGCCTCCCGCTCCCGCACCCTGGCCAGGCGCTCCTCGGCCTCCCGGGTCAGCTGCTCCTGCCGCTCCAGAAGCCGCGCCAGCCGCCGGCGCTGGGCGGCCAGCTCGGCCCGCTCTTCCTCGAGGTGACGGATCAGCTCGCTGACATCCTGCTCCTCCTCGGGGAGGAGGGAGCGGGCGCGCGCCACCAGCGGGGCGGGGAGGCCGAGCCGCTCGGCGATGCGCAGCGCGTGCGAGCGGCCGGGGAGGCCCAGCTCCAGGCGGTAGACGGGCTCCAGCGTCTCCTCGTCGAAGGCGACGCTGGCGTTCTCCGCGCGGGGCAGGCGCGTCGCCAGCGTCTTCAGCTCGCCCAGGTGGGTGGTGGCCAGCACCCGTGCCTGGCGGCGGAGGAGCTCTTCCACGATGGCGGTGGCCAGCGCCGCCCCCTCCCTCGGGTCGGTGCCGGCGCCGATCTCGTCCAGCAGGACCAGGGCGCCCGGCTCCAGCTCGCGGAAGATGCGCACGATCCGGCTCATGTGCGAGGAGAAGGTGCTGAGGCTCTGCTCGATGCTCTGCTCGTCGCCCACGTCCACCCAGACGGAGGGGAAGGGGGCGAGCTCGCTCCCCTCCCCGGCCGGGACGGCCAGGCCGCTCTGCGCCATCAGGACCAGGAGCCCCAGCGTCTTCAGCGCCACGGTCTTGCCGCCGGTGTTGGGCCCCGTGATCACCAGGAGATCGAACTCCCGGCCGATCTCCAGGTCGATCGGGACCGCCCGCTCCCCCAGCAGCGGATGGCGGGCCCCGCGCAAGACGGCGGCGGGAGGCCCCGGGCGGAGGAGCGGCAGCGCCGCCCGCTGGCGCTCGGCCATCTCGGCCGCCGCCAGCAGGAGCTCGAGCCGGGTGGCCGCCTCCGACCCCGCCTCCAGCAGGTCCAGCTCGCGGCGCGCCAGACCGGAGAGCTGGCGGGCGAGGCGCTGGCACTCTTCCTCTTCCTGGCGCTCCACCATGCGGATCCGGTTGCCCAGCTCCACCACCACGGCCGGCTCGACGAAGAGCGTGGCGCCGGTGGCCGAGCGGTCGTGGACGATGCCCGGCACCGCCGCCCGCTGGTCGGCCCGCACCGGCAGGCAGAAGCGGCCACCCCGGACGGTGACCACCGGCTCCTGGAGCACCTGGCGGGCGGCCAGCCCGCGGGCGAGGCTCTCCAGCCGCTCCCGGAGCGCCGCCTCCAGTTCCCGACGGCGGCGCCGCAGCGCGGCCAGGGCGGGAGAGGCCGTGTCCAGCCAGCCGCCGTCGGCGCCGACCGAGCGTTCCAGCCGCTCCTCCAGCGCGGGCAGACGGGGGAGGCGCCGGGCCTCCTCCCGGAGGTGTGGCTCGGAGGCAGCCTCGGCCAGCAGCCAGTCGGCCATCCGCCCCGTGGCCCTCAGGAAGGAGAGGAGCGCGAAGAGCTCCTCGCCGGTCAGCGTCGCACCCATCCGGAGCCTCTCCAGCCAGGGTCGCGGATCCAGCGCCGGCATGCGGGCCGGGCTCCCCCCTCGCCCGCGGAGCCGGATCGCCTCCGCCGTCCAGCCCTGCCGCGCGGCCACCGCCCCCGGGTCGGCCGAGGGCTCCAGCCGGCGCGCCGCCTCCCGGGCGGGCGCGAACTCCGTGCAGGCGGCCAGCTCCTCGAGGATGCGGGGGAAGTCCAGCATCTCCAAGACCGTCTTGTCGAACACGACTGCCGCTTCACTCCCGACTCCGCCCCCGGGATCGGCTCCGGCGGCGGTCCTCCTCCCCCGTCAGCGCCGTCCCGCCCCCCGGGGTGCCGCCTCCGCCTCCGCGGGCAGGACCAGCTGTTCCGCCGCGTTGAAGAACTGCCGGTAGGCCAGCAAGCCCGTCAGGATCGAGGCGACCCCCACCGAGGTGGAGAGCATGAACATGACCAGGATCTGGTAGCGGACCGCCTGGAGCGGGCTGGCGCCCGCGATGAGCAGCCCCGTCATCATCCCCGGCAGCTGGACGATGCCCACCGTCTTGAGCGAGTCGACCGTGGGGATCATACCCGCCCGGACCGATTCGCGCAGCGGGACCGCCGCCGCCAGCCGGGGCGGGGCGCCCAGCGCCAGCGCGGAGAGCACCTCCCCCCGGCGCCCGCGCATCTCCGCCTTCAGGCGGTTGAGGACGAGGCCGCTGGCCACCATGCTGTTGCCGATGATCATGCCGCTGATGGGGATGACGTAGCGCGCCTCCCCGGGGATCAGACCGAGGAGCAGCAGGAGGGCGAGGGTGACGGCCTCGGCCACCACGATACCCACCCCCGGCGGGAGGAAGCGCTGCGGCAGCCCGGCGCCCCGCTGCCCCGCGTTCTGGACCGCCACCCCCGCCATGGCCGCCAGCACCAGGAGGATCAGCGGCCAGGAAGCCAGGCGGAAGACGAACTCCAGCACGTAGCCCATGGCCAGCAGCTGGAGGAGCGCCCGCACCGCCCCCACCGTCAGATCCCGCTCCAGGTCGAGGCGCTGCAGGTAGGAGACCACCAGCGCCACGGCGACGAAGACCAGCGTCACCAGGACCGAGATCCAGCTCACGCCGGCGTCTCCTCCGTCTCGGCTCTCCCGGGCGGTGCCCCGGTCAGGAAGCGGCGCCCCGTCTCGGTGACCGGCTCGGCGAAGAACGCCCGCGCCTCCCCCCTCTCCACCAGCTCCCCGGCCACCAGCAGCGCCACGTGGTCGGCCACCCGCCGCGCCTGGGCCAGATCGTGGCTGACCCAGACGACGGTCAGCCCCGTCCCGTCCACCAGCCGCCGGACCGTCTCCTCCACGTGGAGCGTGGCGCCGGGGTCGAGCGACGCGGTCGGCTCGTCCAGGAGGAGCACCTCCGGCCGGTTGGCCAGCGCCCGGGCCAGCGCCACCCGCTGCTGCTCGCCGCCGGAGAGCCCGTCCACGCGCCGGCCCGCCGCCTCCGGTGGCAGCGCCACCTGGGCCAGCAGCTCCTCCACCGCCGGGCCGGCCTCGCCGCGGGCGGACGGGCCGAAGCGGACGTTCTCCGCCACCGTGCCGGCGAAGAGGCAGGGCCGCTGGAGCACCAGGCCGACCCTCCGGCGCAGCTCGCGGACGGGCAGCTGGCGCACGTCCCGACCGTCCAGAAGGACCCGGCCGCGGTCGGGGTCCCGCAGCCGGTCGAGCAGCGAGAGAAGGGTGCTCTTGCCGGCGCCGGACGGCCCGATCAGGACGGTCAGGGCGCGCTCCGGGAAGTCGAGCCGGATTCCGCGCAGGATCCAGCCGCCCTCGGGCGACGCGACCCAGACATCCTCCAGCTCCAGGTGCGCCGTCAGGACCACCCCGCCAGCAGGAGGGCGCTGCACGGGCCGCCCAGGCCGATGGCGGTGCAGAGGAGGAGAGGCCGGCCCGGCCGCGTGCCCAACGGATGCGGGCCGTCATGGACCGGGAGGAGCTCCAGCGACGGGTCGGCTTCCTGCCAGCCGGCCGTGGGGGGGAGCTCCCCGGCGGCCAGGCTGAGGACGGCGACCGCCGCCTGGAGGGCGCCGCTGGCGGCCATGGTGTAGCCCAGCGCCCCCGCGGGCGCCGTCACCGGCGGCAGCGCCCCGCCGAAGACGGCGTGCAACGCCTCCGCCTCCGCCCGGTCGACCCGCGGCGAGCCGGCGGCGTGAGCGACCACCGCCGCCACCGCCTCCGGGCCCACGCCGGCCTCGTCGAGGGCGGCGCGGATCGCCCGCGCCAGGCCGTCGGCCAGCGTCGGGCCGTCCAGCAGCGGGCCCGTCGCCAGCGCCCGCCCGTAGCCCACCACCTCGGCCAGGATGCGGGCGCCGCGGGCCTCCGCGTGCGCCAGGCTCTCCAGGACCAGCCAGGCGGCGCCCTCGCCGGCCGTCACCCCGTCGCGGCGCGCGTCGAACGGCCGTCCCCCGCTCCGGCTCAGCTCGCCGGTGCGCAGGAGCGGCCCGAGAAGAAGCGGCTCCAGCGAGGACTCGCTGGCACCCGCCAGGATCACGTCCGCCTCGCCCTCCGACAGCGAGAGGAAGGCGGTGCCGAGCGCATCCAGACCCGCCCCCGAGGCGGTGGTCAGGGTGGTGTTGACGCCCCGGAACCCGTGCTTCTCCGCGATCAGACCGGCCGCGATGTTGGGGATGATGCGCGGGATCGTGTGCGGGCCGACCCGCCGCGGGCCGCTCACCTGGACCCGCTCCAGCCCGGCGATCAGCTCGCCCGGGCCGCCCACCGTCGTTCCGCCGACGACGCCCACGCGCCAGGGGTCCAGCGCCGCCGGGTCGAGAGCCGCCTCTTCCAGCGCCAGGTCGGCGGCGGCGACCGCCAGGTGGCTGAAGCGCTCGTTGTTCCGCACGACCCGGGGCGGGAGGAAGCGCTCCGGCTCGAAACCCTCCACCCTCGCCACCGGCAGCCGCCCCAGGCCGTCCCATTCCTCGATGCGGGCGGCGGCGCATGCGCCCGCCAGGCCGGCGCGGAGCCTCTCCGCACCCACTCCCAGCGCGCTGACGGCGCCGACGCCGGTCACCACCACCCGGGTGGCCTCCGACTCCACTCCTCACCGACCTCCTTTGCAGCTCCCCATCTTACCGGTCCCTCCCACCGGGAACGACTCCCCGTCCGCGGCCAGGTCTCCCGGCGTCCCTCCCGCCATACCCTCTCTCGGCGGCTCCACCGCACGACCCGGCCCCCCGGCGGGAGGTTGGCGACGGTGATCTTCGACGCGAGGAGCTTCCGGCGACTCCTGCGCGTGGCGGCGCACCTGGCCGCCGCCCTGCTGCTCTTCGGCCTCCTCTGGGCCTTCCTCCACGACGCGCCGATCGGCCCCGCCTCCCGCTCCTCCACGGGACCGCTGGACCAGCCCTTCCGCACCGTCCGCCCCGGCGTCATGCTGGCCGACCGCGAGGTGAGCGGGTGGACCGAGCGGGAGTTGCGCCGCTGGCTCGACCAGCTGTCCCGCCAGCTCTCCTCGCAGCCCGAGGACGCCCGCATCGACCCGGTCACGCGAGGAAGGGTCCCCGGCCTGGCCGGCCTCCGCCTCGACGTGGCCGCCACCGTAGAGGCGGCGCTGCGCGCTCCCGACGGAGCCCGCGTCAGCCCCGTCTACCGGCTCCAGCCGCCCCGCGTCCACCTCGACGACCTGCCGCCGGCGCCCATCTACCAGGGGAACCCCCAGCGGCGCGCGGTCTCCCTGCTGGTCAACGTCGCCTGGGGGAACGAGTACCTGCCGCCCATCCTGGAGGCGCTGCAGGGGGCGGGCGTTCAGGCGAGCTTCTTCCTGGTGGGCAGCTGGGCCGAGAAGAACGCCCGCCTGGCGCAGGCCATCGCCGACGCCGGGCAGGAGATCGACTCCCACGGTTGGCAGACGGTGGAGTACGAGCACCTGGGCGAGGCGGAGGTGGCCCGCCAGGTGGTCCAGGCCGACCGGGTCATCCTGGCGGTGACGGGAAGGCGACCGCTCTACTTCAGCCCCCACCGGGGAGTGGTCACCCCGGCCGTCCTGGACCAGGCGCTGGCCGCCGGGCACCAGGTGATCCTCTGGTCCGTCGACACCGTCGACTGGCAGCATCCCTCCCCGGAGGCGATCCTGGAGCGGGTCGAGCAGAAGCTGCACCCCGGCGCGCTCGTCCTGATGCACCCCACCGCCGAGACGGCCCGCGCGCTTCCCGAGCTGATCCGGCGGATCGAGGCGCACGGATACCAGATTCTCCCTCTCGCCCGGCTTCTCTCCGAAGATCCCCTGGCCCAGCCCAAGCCGTCGCAATCCAGGTAGAATCGGGCCGACGCCTTTCCAGAAGGAGAGGGTGCGTGTGTCCGATCTGCTCCTGCGCGCCGCGGTGCTCCTCGCGGCCTTGGCCGCCTCCTTCGCCTGGGGCGCCCTGCCGGTGGGCTACGCCCTGGCGTGGGCGCTGAAGCATGCGGACGTCCGCTGGCTGAGTCCCTACAACCTGGGCCTGGGTACGCTGAGGCGGCGGCTGGGGAGCGCCTGGCCGCTGCTCTTCGGCCTTCCGGACCTGCTCAAGGCGGCTCTGGCCGTCTGGCTGGCCGCGCGGGTCGGGCGGGATCTCGCCTACTGGGCGGTGCTGGGCGTCACCGCCGGGCACCTGTACTCGCCCGCCTTCCTCTGGCCGGGCGGGCTGGCGCCGCGTAGCCGCGGCACCGCCTCCGCCGCCGGCGGGTGGGCGGCCCTGGCCCTCTCCGGTTCGCTCGGGGCGGGGGCCGCGCTCCTGCCGCTGCTGGCGGCTGCGGCCGCGCTCCTGCTCCCCCGGCTGGTGGGGGGACGCTGGGGCTGGCCCTCGTTGGCGGTGGCCCTGGGCGCCCTGGCGCTGCCGGTGGCCGCGGCCGCGGGGGGCGCCACCGGCCTCCTCTGGCCCACCCTGCTCCTCGCCTCGCTCCTCCTCTGGCGGCAGAAGGAGCACCTCGGCCGCATCCTGGACGGTGTCGAACCCCGCCTGGGCGAGCGCAGGCCGCTCCCCGAGACCGACCCGGAGGAGGTCGCCTGCGCCTTCCTGATCCACCCGATGACGCCGGAGGACTGGTGGCAGCCGCGGCGCTTCGGCTGGCTGGCGCCGCTGGTCCGGCGGCGGCTCCTGCCGGAGCGCTGGCTGGAACGGTTGGCCCTCCGGATCCGGCCGATGGAGGTGGACGAGATCTCCGGCATCCTCACCTCCACGGGGAAGCGGGCGCGGATCTACCTCCTGGGCGTGCCCATGCTGCCCGCCCAGATCAAACGCCACGAGCACCTGGCCGTGCGGCGGGCCCGGCAGGCGGCGCGGCTCGCCCGCGAGCTGGGGGCGACGGTGCTCGGGCTGGGTGCCTACTGGTCGGTGGTGGGCGAAAAGGGTTCGGCCGTTCAGGAGGGCTCGCCCATCCCCGTCACCAACGGCGGCGCCTACACCGCCGGTGCCGTGGCGGAGGCGGTGCCGCGGGTGATGGCGCGGCTCCGCGCCCGCGGGCTCGACCTCTCGCAGGCGACGGCTGCGGTGGTGGGTGCCAACGGTGTGGTCGGCTTCGGCATCGCCCGCAGCATCGCCGGCCAGGTGGGGCGGCTGCTCATGCTGGGGACGAGCCTGGACCGCCTGGAGCGGTCGGCGGCCACCCTCCGCCGCCACTTTCCCGGCCTGGAGGTGGTCTCGGGGACCGATCTCGCCCTCCTGCGGCAGGCGGACGTGGTCTTCACCGCCACCTCCCAGGTGGAGCCCGTGGTCCGCCCCGAGCACGTCCGCCCGGGAACCCTCCTCTACGACGTGGGCCGCCCGGCCGACGTCGACCCCTCCGTGGCCGAGCTCCCGGGCGTGGAGGTGGTACCGGGCGGCGTGGTCGCCCTGCCCGGGGAGGCGCGCTTCCAGATCGACCTGGGTTACGGCCCCGGCCTGGTCCCGGCCTGCCTGGCGGAGACGATCCTGGTGGCGCTGGACGGCGCCTTCGACCGCTGCACGCTGGGCGGTCCGGCCCGCGTCGAGAACGTCCGCTACTTCGTCGAACGGGCGCGCCGGATGGGCTTCCGCGTCGTCACCGAGGCCCCCCGGCGGCCGTCGCCGGCCAAGGGGGTCGCCTCGTGATCTACGTGGGCGTCGACGGCGGCGCGTCGCGGACGCGGGTGCTGGCGCTGGAGAGCGGGAGCGGGCGGGTGGGCCGCGCCGAGGGGGCGGGCTCGAGCCCCGAGGTCTGGGGGCCGGAGCGCGCCCTGGCCCTTCTGAAGGACCTGCTCGGGCGGGCGATCGCGGCGGCGGGCGGCGGCCCGGAGGCGCCCGTCTCCGCCGCCTTCGCCCTGGCCGGCGTGGACACGGAGGCGGAGCGCATCCGGGTCTCGGCGCTCCTGGCCGAGGCGCTGCCAGGCTGGTCGATCCGGCTGATCAACGACACCTGGGCGGCACTCTGGGGGGGCGCCCCCGAGGGCGGCCCGGCGGTGGCGGTGGTGGCCGGGACGGGCGCCAACGCCGCGGCCCGGGACGCCTCCGGCCGCCTCTTCACCCTCCGCGGCAAGGGATACGAACAGGGGAACTACGGCGGCGGCATCGACCTGGCGCGGGCCGCCCTCCACGCGGCCTTCCGCTCCGAGGAAGGCTCGGGGGCCGGCACGCGCCTCGAACCGGAGCTGCTGGCGCTGACCGGCGCCCGCGACTACGACGAGCTGGCGGAACGGCTCGGCGGAGGTCAGGCGGCTCCCTCGGACGAGGTCTTCCGGCTGGTGGCCGCCATCCCGCCCCTGGTCGTCCGCCTGGCCGGCGAGGGCGACGCCGTCGCCCAGGAGCTGCTGCTGGAGATGGGGAGGAAGCTGGCCGGCTCGGCCCGGGCGGCCGCGCGGCAGGCCGGCCTGAGCGCGCCCGTGGGCGGCCCGGCGCTGCCCGTGGTGCTGGCCGGGGGACTCTTCCGACCCGAGAACCCCTGGCTGGAGGACGCGCTCCGCCTGGAGCTCCACCGCTCGCTGCCCGCCGCCGACTGCCGCAGGGCGGCGCGCGAGCCGGTGCGGGGCGCGCTGCTCCTCAGCCTGGAGGGCGGCCCCGCGCTCGAGCGAGCGGAGCGGGAGCGGCTCCGTCGCCTCGCCCTGGAGGGGGAGGCCGTCGTCTCCGGCTGAGGATGGCCCGGCCGCCCGCCGGCTGCGGCCGGCCCCTGGGCTCGGTCACCCGGAGGAGGGGAGGTCGCCCTCGGCCGACCCGTCGCGCAGCGGGCGGAGCTCGCGGCTCCACTCCTCCTCCAGCGCTCGTTGCAGCCGGCGGTTGAGGCGCCTGGCTTCCTCGAGCTCGCCCGCCAGGTTGAGCGCCGCCAGCACGGCCACCTGCAGGGCGGAGAGGTGCGGGTTCTTCTCCGCGATCTCGCGCATCCGCCGGTCGGTCTCCGCCGCCAGTCGCTCCAGCTCCTCCGCCGAAGCCGTCCCCCGGAGGACGAACGGACGCTCCAAGATCTTCACCTCGACGCGCTCCATCTCCGCCATGGCGTCACTTCGCCCCCCGTTCGCCGCCCGGGAGCTCCGCCGCCGAGTCCTCCGCCATCTCGAGCCAGCGGCCGTACGCGTTCTCCAGCTCCGCCTCCAGCGCCTGGTACCGTTCGCCCAGGCGGGTCAGCTCCTCCTGGGCGGAGGGCGGGCGGGTCAGCCGCTCCCGGAGCCGGTCCCGCTCCTCCTCCAGCGCCTCGATGCGCGCTTCCAGCTCGGCCAGCTCCGCCTGCCTCCGCCGGAGCGTCGCCCGCCCGCGGGCGGCCGCCTCCCGGCTCTGCGCGCCTCCGCGCCGGTCGGCGTGCTCGCCCGCCTCCCGCACACGCCCCTCGCCCGACCCGGTGGCGGGGGGTGCGGGCCGGGCGGCCGCCCCGGCGGCCCAGGGAAGGCCCTCACCGGCAAGGAGGGCCGTCCCTTCCGGCAGCTCCCGGATCCGTCCCCCCTCCACCAGCCAGAGGCGGCCGGCGACATGGGTGAGGAAGGTCCGATCGTGGCTGACCACCACCAGCGCGGCGGGAAGCCGAGCCAGCGTCCGCTCCAGCGCCTCCCGCGTCTCCAGGTCCAGGTGGTTGGTGGGCTCGTCCAGGAGCAGGAGGTCGCACGGCTCCATCAGGGCCAGCAGCAGGGCGAGCCGCGCCCTCTCACCTCCCGAGAGGCCCGCCAGCGGCCGGAGCGCCGTCTCCCCCGGCCAGCCGAAGCGGGCCAGCCAACGGTGCGCCTCCTCGCGGTCCAGCGGCCGCAGCTCCAGCAGCGCGTCCAGGAGCGATCGCTCCGGCGGCAGCGCCTCCAGCTCGGGCGGCCAGCGCCCCTGGGCCAGCCAGGTGACGCGCAGCCCGGGCCCGGGCAGGAGCGTCCCCCCCAGCGGCTCCAGCGCGCCGGCCAGGGTGGCCAGGAGCGTGCTCTTGCCCGCGCCGTTGGGGCCGACCACCGCCACCCGCTCGCCCACCCGGAGCTCGGCGGAGAAGGGGCCGGCCCGGTAGCCGCCGCGCCCGATGGAGAGTCTCTCCAGGCGGAGGGCCAGGGCGCCCGCCACCGCCAGCCGGTCGGCAGCCGCTCCCAGCCGGGGGACGCCCCCCGGCTCCCGCCCGCTCGCCCCGCCTCCCGCCGACTCGCCCAGGAGCCGTTCCAGCCGCTTCTCGCGGCTCTTCGCCTGGCGGGCCAGCTGGCCCGCCCGGTTCCGCTCGATGAAGGCGCGGAGCCTGGCCGCCTCCCGCCGGCGTCGCCCCTCCTCCGCCTCCTGGCGGCGTTCCTCCTGCCTGCGCAGCTCCGCGTAGTGCGAGTAGCCGCCCGGGTAGGTGCGGAGGCGGCCGCCGGCCACCTCCCAGGTGACGGAGGGGACGCGGTCGAGCAGGTGGCGGTCGTGAGCGACCACCACCACCGCCGCAGGAAGGGCCTGGAGCGCTTCCTCCAGCCAGGCGACCGCCTCCAGGTCCAGGTGGTTGGTGGGTTCGTCCAGGAGCAGGACGTCACCGGGATCGAGAAGCGCCGCCGCCAGCTCCAGGCGGACGCGCTCGCCCCCGCTCAACTCCCGCGAGGGCAGGCGCCAGCGCGACTCGGCCAGGCCGACACCGCGCAGCACCGTCTCGATCCGGTTCCGGTAGCTCCACCCGCCCGCACTCTGGAAGCGCGCCTGGACGAGGCCGTAGCGCTCCAGGTCGGCGGGGGAGGCACGGCCCTCGGCCAGCTCGATCTCGAGGCGGTGCATCTCCGCCTCCAGCCGTCTCAGCTCCGCGAAGGCGGCCTCGGCCCGCTCCCAGGCACTGCGCCCGTCGGCGGTCCCGGCCTCCTGGCGCACGTAGCGGACGCGCAGGCCGGGGCGGCGCCGGACGCTCCCCTCGTCGGGAAGGAGCTCGCCGGCCATCAGCCGGAGAAGGGTGCTCTTCCCGCCGCCGTTGCGCCCGACCACGCCGATCCGCTGCCGGGGTTCCACGGCCGCCGAGACACCCTCGAGCACCGGCCGGTCGCCGGCCCACCAGCCCACGTCCTCCAGCTCCAGAAGCGGCATGAAGCCTCGACCCGACCCCTTTCACGAACGGAGCTGCGCCCCTTCCTCCTTGAGGCGCCGGCGCACCGCCTCGTGGACCCCGGCCACCTCCTCGTCGCTCAGCGTCCGGTCCGGGGCGCGGTAGGTGAGGGAGAAGGCGAGGCTCTTCCGGCCCGCCCCCACCTCCTCCCCATGGTACACGTCGAAGAGGCGGAGCTGGTCCAGCCAGGGGCCGGCCGCCTGGCGGATCGCCTCTGCCACCTTCTCCGCCGGCTCCTCCTCGGGGACGACCAGCGAGAGGTCCCGCGCCACGCCGGGGTAGCGCGGCAGCGGCCCCGGCTCCCGCGGCGGCTGCGCCAGCGGCAGAAGGGCGTCCAGGTCGAGTTCGCCCGCCACCACGCCCTCCGGCCAGTCCAGGGCGCGGCCCACCGCCGGGTGGAGCTCGCCCACCCAGCCCAGGAGCCGCCCTTCGCCCCCCGCCTCGCGCAGCTCGGCCGCGCGGCCGGGATGGAGCGCGGCCGGCCCGCCGCGGACGAAGCGAACCTCGCGGATCGCCAGCCGCTCGAGCAGGGCCTCCACCAGCCCCTTGCCGGTGAAGAAGTCGGCCGGCCGGCCCGGCTCCGCCCAGCTGGCGGCCAGCCGCCCGCGCACCAGGAAGCCCACCGCCATCCGCTCCACCACGCCGCCCGGCTCGGAGCGGGCGAAGCGGCGCCCGATCTCGAAGAGCGCCCACTCGTCCCGGCCCTGCCGGCGGTTCTCCTCGGCCGACTCCACCAGCGAGGGCAGGAGCGAGGGCTCCAGGTAGGCCTGCTCGCGGGTGATGGGGTTGGCCAGGCGGGGGCAGCCCGCCGGATCGAAGCCCAGCGTGCGGAGGCGCTCCTCCCCCTGCAGGGGGTAGCCGACCGCCTCCGTCAGCCCCGCGCCCACCAGCGTCTCCCGGACCAGCCTGCGCAGCCGGCCCGGCCGGTCGGGCTCGGGCAGGTGGGCGGGCGTCACCGCCAGACGCGACGGGATCCGCTCGTAGCCCGCCAGCCGCGCCACCTCCTCGGCCAGGTCCGCCTCGCCCTCGACGTCGCCGCGCCAGCTGGGGACGCGCACCAGGAAGGCCGACCCGCCCCCCGCCCCTGCCTCCTCCTCCACCCGGAAGCCGAGCCGCTCCAGGAGGTCCCGCTGCTCCCCGGGTTCGATCTCCGCGCCCAGGAGCGAACGCGTCCGCTCGGGCCGCCAGCGGACGGTCCGCTCTTCCGGCAGTCTCCCCGCCGCCTCCGCCGCCGCCACCAGGCGGCCACCCGTCCAGGCGGCCACGAGCTCGGCCGCGCGCAGCGCCGCCGCCCTCTGGAGCGCCGGGTCGACGCCCTTCTCGAAGCGGCCGGCCGCCTCCGTGGCCAGGCCGAGCCGGCGCGAGGTCCGGCGGATGCTCCGCGGTTCGAACCAGGCCGACTCCAGGAGGATCCGCCGGGTGCCCTCGTCCACCTGGCTCCCGGCCCCGCCCATGACTCCCGCCAGGCCCACCGGCCGCTCGCCGCTGGCGATCACCAGGTCCTCCCGGGACAGCTCCCGCTCGGCGCCGTCCAGCGTGACCAGCCGCTCCCCGGGGCGCGCCCGGCGGACGCCCACCAGCGGCCGGCCGTCGCGCCAGGCGAGGCGGTCCGCGTCGAAGGCGTGGAGCGGCTGCCCGGTCTCCAGCATCACGTAGTTGGTGGCGTCCACCAGGGCGTTGATCGGCCGGACGCCGGCCGCCCGGAGCCGCCGCTGGACCTCGGCCGGCGAGGGGAGCGGCCGCACCCCCTCCAGGAGCAGCGCCACGTAGCGGCCGCAGCCGTCCGGGGCCTCCAGCTCGATGACGGGTGCCTCCGGGCTCGCGGTCAGGGCAGCCCAGTCGACTTCGGGGGCCCGCCCGGCAGGAAGGGGCAGGCCGAACCGGGCGGCCACCTCCCGGGCGACGCCCAGCACGCTCTGGCAGTGGACCGCGTAGTTCGGCGTCAGCTCCAGCTCCAGCACCGCGTCGCCGGCGGGCAGCCGCCGCTCCGCCGGTTCCCCCGGCTCGCCCCCGGCCAGCTCCAGGACCCCCCCGTGGTCGCCGCCGGGCAGGCCCAGCTCGTCGCCCGCGCAGAGCATCCCCTCCGAGAGGACGCCGCGGAAGCGGACCGCCGCCAGGGGCTCGCTCCGCCCGGGCAGCCGGCTGCCCGGGGGCGCCCAGACGGCGAGCATGCCGGCGCGCAGGTTGGGGGCGCCGGAGACCACCTGGACCGTCCGGCCCAGCCCGGCCTCCAGGCGGCAGACGCGGAGCTGGTCGGCGTCCGGGTGGGGCTCCACCGCCACCACCCGTGCCACCCGCACCCCCTCCCAGCCGCGGGGACCCAGCTCGAGGGCGGCCACCTCCAGCCCCTGCAGGGGCAGGAGACGGGCCAGCTCCTCGGGCCCCACCGGCGGCAGCACGAACTCCTTCAACCAGAGCCAGTCAACGCGCATCCACGGCCCTCCCCCCGCGGAACGGCTCGAGCCAGCGCAGGTCGTTCCGGTAGAGCAGGCGGATGTTCTCGATCCGGTAGAGGAGCATGGCGACCCGCTCGATGCCGAGGCCGAAGGCGAAACCGCTCGCTTCCTCCGGGTCGTAGCCGCCGTTGCGGAGCACCACCGGGTGGACCATGCCGGCGCCCAGGATCTCCAGCCAGCCCGTGCCGCAGACGGTACAGCCCTCGCCGCCGCAGATGGTGCAGGTGACGTCCACCTCCACGCTGGGTTCGGTGAACGGGAAGTAGCTCGGGCGCAGCCGGATCCGGGTCCGGGCGCCGAAGAGGCCGCGCGCCAGCGCCTCCAGCGTCCCCTTCAGGTCGGCCATGCTCACGCCGCGGTCCACCGCCAGCCCCTCGACCTGGTGGAAGACCGGCGAGTGGCGCGCGTCGTCGTCGCGGCGGTAGACCCTGCCCGGCGAGATCATGCGGACGGGGAGGCGGGGCGCGTGCGCCCGCATGTAGCGGATCTGGCCGGGCGAGGTGTGGGTGCGCAGAAGGAGCGCCCCCGCTTCCGCCCTGCCCTCCGCCGGTTCCTCCAGGTAGAACGTGTCCTGCATGTCGCGCGCCGGGTGGTCCGGGGGGATGTTGAGGGCGGTGAAGTTGAGCTCGTCGCTCTCCACCTCCGGTCCCTCCCAGATCTCGTAGCCCAGCGACTCCATGATCGACTCGACCCGCTCCTCGGCCAGGCGGAGGGGATGGAAGGCGCCCAGGGGCGGCCGGACGCCGGGTAGCGTCACGTCCACGCGCTCTCCGGCCAGGCGAGCCTCCAGCCGGCTCCGCTCCAGTTCCTCCGCCCGGCCCCGCAGCGCCTCCTCGATCCGGCTCTTCACCCGGTTCAACCGCTGCCCGTAATCCCTCCGCTCCTCGGCAGGAAGGGAGGGCAGGCGCCGGAAGGCCTCGGCGAGCCGGCCCTTCCTGCCCAGGAAGGCGACCCGGACGCGCTCGACCTCCTCGGGGGAGGAGGCCTGCGCCACCTGGGCCAGCGCCTCCTCGGCGAGCGCCTCCACGCCCTTCTCCCCCACGCCCTCGTTCACGGTCTCACCCCCGTCTCGACCGGGATCCCGGCGGGATCCCGGCGCTATCCCGGCAGCACGCCACCCTTGCCCCGAGGGGGCCACCGGGCCAAAAAAAACCGCCCCCTCTCCAGGGGCGGAAGTCCACCGCGGTACCACCCTTGCTTCCCCCGCCCGCATCCTTCGGCGGCAGGGCTCTGCGCGCGGTACCGGGCGCACCCGCGTCCCCCTGGCGGAGGAGGTCCCGCACGGCGTCGGTGCGGCGGGACGCCTCCCCCCTCAGGAGACCTGCTCAGGGGTGAACTTCACCCGGAACCGCCGCAGCCGGCTTCCAGTCTTGGCCGGCCTCCCTGAGGCGGCACTCCCGGGCTACTCTCCCCCTCATCGCGCATCCGGCCGAAGCGGAACGACCGGACTCTTCTCTTCGGGATGATACGCCAGTATCGGCCCGCGCGGCCGGAGATGTCAACCGCGAGCGGCGGCCGCCTGTGCCCGCGCGCATCCGGCTCCCCGCCGGCGCCGGCCCGCGGCCTTCCGCCGAACAAGAAAGCCACCCCCGAGGAGGGGTGACCAGATCCCGTGAACCGGACCGGCGCCGACGCTGTGCCCGCTCCGCCCCCATCCACCGGGCGGGCCTGCAACCGGATCGGCCCCCGCCTTCCGACTCAGCCGTTGCCGCCCAGCAGGCTCCGATAGAGCAAGTACGCCAGGATCGACCCGGTACGCTCGAAGATCGCCCAGAAGAAGTCGGCCGCCGGCACCGTGGGTCTGCCCCCTTCCGGCCATCGCCCGCCCGCTCTCACTGCATCCGCTGGCGCGTTCGCCTCGACGGAGGCGCGTTCGCACGCATTATAACATCGCTTTTCGCTGAATGGCAGCCCTCTGCCGCGCCGCCTCATAGAGGATCATCGCACCCGCGACGGCGGCGTTCAACGACTCTCCACCCTCCATGGGGATGGTGACCGCCTCCGCCCGGCGCCGGATCTCCTCGGAGACGCCTCCGGCCTCGTTGCCCACCACCACCGCCACGGGCCCCAGCAAGGGGGTCTCCCAGAGCGGCCGCCCGCCCCGCGGCATCGCCACCAGCAGCCTCCAGCCCTGCGCGACCGTCTCCGCCAGAAGCCGCTCCCGCTCCACCCCCCAGCGGAGGGGCAGGCGGAAGGCGGCCCCCATGGCGCTCCGCACCACCTTGGGGTTCCAGACGTCCACCGTCCCCTCCAGGAGAAGCGCCGCCCGGCAGCCCAGCCCCTCGGCCGCGCGCAGGAGCGTGCCCAGGTTGCCCGGATCCTGGAGCCGGTCGACCACCAGCAGCGGATGGTCCGCGCTGCCGGAGCGCCCGTCCCACGGGGCCGGCATGCGCACCAGGAGCGCCACGCCCTGGGGGCTCTCCACATCGCTCAGCTGGCGGAAGAGCGAGGGGCTCACCTCGACCACGCGATCGGCAGGAAGGCCCGCGGCCAAGCCGCGGGCCTCCTCTCCCCACATCTCCGGTGCCAGCACCGCCAGCTCCACGCCCAGCCCCGCCGCCAGTGCATCCCGGGCGAGCTGCACGCCCTCCACCAGGACCAGGCCCCTCTGGTGCCGGAGCCTGCGGTCGCGGGCCAGGCGGCGGACCAGCTTCAGACGCGGGTTGCCCGCGCTTTCCAGGCGCACCCGGCTCAGAGCGCGGCGCGCGCCCGCTCCACCAGCTGCTCGAACCCGGCGCGGTCTCGCACCGCCATCTCCGCCAGCATCTTCCTGTTGATGGCCACGCCGGCCCGCTTCAGCCCGGCGATCAGCCGGCTGTACGAAAGCCCGTTCCGTCGCGCGGCGGCGTTGATGCGCGCGATCCACAGCCGGCGGAACTCCCTCTTGCGCAGGCGGCGGTGCCGGTAGGCGTGGGCGAGCGCGTGCATGACGGTCTCGTTGGCCGGCCGGAAGAGGGCGTGGCGCCCCCCGAAATAGCCCTTGGCCAGCTTCAGGATCTTCTTGTGGCGGCGCCGGCTGTGCGGCCCGCCCTTGACACGGGTCATCCGGACCCCTCCCCTGGATCAGGTCCCCGGCAGGAGCCGGCGCAGGCGCCGCTCGTCCGTCCGGCTGATCACGGCCGGCCGCTCGAGACGGCGGAGCTGCTTCTTGGACTTGGTGCGAGCGATGTGGTGATTGTAGGCGCGTTGGCGCCGGAAGTGGCCCTTGGCGGTCAGCTTGAACCGCTTGGCGGCACCCCTGTGCGTCTTCATCTTGGGCATCCCGTCTGACCCCCTCGTCCCTCCGAGCCGGTGCGGGCGAAACCGGTCACTGGGACCCTGCACCCGCGGCCTCGCCGCCTTCGCTCGGCTTGGTCTCCTCCTCGCCCTGCGGGGAGCCACCCGCCCGCTGCCGGACCGCGTTGGGCTTGGGGCTCAGGAGCATCACCATGTTGCGGCCCTCGACCCGGGGTTGTTGCTCGACGACAGCCAAGTCCTGCACCCGTTCCACCAGCTGCTGGAGCAGCTGAAGGCCCAAGGAGGAGTGCACGATCTCCCGGCCGCGGAACATGATGGTGCATTTCACCTTGTTTCCCTCGCGAAGGAAGCGCTCTGCGTTCCGCGCCTTGACCTCGAAGTCGTGGTCGTCGATGTTCGGTCGCAGCTTCACTTCCTTGATGTCGACGAGCCGTTGGTGGCGCCGGGCTTCCCGCTCGTGCTTGGCCTGCTCGTACTTGTAGCGGCCGTAGTCCATCAGCCGGCAGACCGGCGGCGTCGCGTTGGGCGCCACCTCAACCAGGTCCAGGCCCCGTTCGGCCGCGACGCGGAGCGCCTCCCGGGTCAGGAAGACCCCCAGCTGCTCGCCGTCCGCGTCGATGACGCGCACCTCACGGGCCCGGATGGCCTGGTTGACCCGCAACTCCCTGGCGATGCTCCATCACCCCCATGTAACGAAACCGGCGATGGGCCACCGCGCCCACCGCCGACGGAACTTCGTCCCTCGTGGTCGTCTTCGTTCCGGTGGCCCTGCGCGCTCGAGCGGCAGGGGAGAAGCCGAGCTTCTGCTTCGTGGACCGCACTTGTCGCGCGCAGTCTACCATCGGCCGCAGGAAGAGTCAACGGTTGCGGCCGGGCCGCGCCCGGGAGCGCGAGGCCGCACCGGATCCCCCGGCGGCTCAGCCCGGGCGGCCCGCGGGCGCCGCGGGCCGCCCGCTTCGGAGCCGGACCTCCTCCAGCAGGCGCGCGGCCACTTCCTCCCAAGGAAGCCGGCCCTGGTCGCCCTCGCCGCGGCTGCGGAGGGCGACCGTCTCCGAGCTCGCCTCCCGGTCGCCCACCACCAGCACGTAGGGGACCTTCTCGAGCTCCGCCTGGCGGATCTTGTAGCCCAGCTTCTCGTTGCGGTCGTCCACCTCCACCCGCAGCCCGCGGGCGCCCAGCTCCCGCTCCAGCCTCCGCGCGTACTCCAGGTGCCGGTCGGCCACGGGCACGATGCGCGCCTGGAGCGGGGCCAGCCAGAGCGGGAAGTCGCCCGCGTAGTGCTCCACCAGGATGCCGATGAAGCGCTCCAGCGAGCCCAGGATGGCGCGGTGGATGATGACCGGCCGGCGCAGCTCGCCGCGCTCGTCCACGTAGGTCAGATCGAAGCGCTCCGGCAGCTGGAAATCGAGTTGGACGGTGGCGCACTGCCACTCCCGGCCGAGCGTGTCGGTCACCATGAAGTCGAGCTTGGGGCCGTAGAAGGCGCCGTCGCCCTCGTTGATCTGGTACGGCTTGCCCGTCGCCTCCAGCGCCTGCCGGAGCGCCGCCTCGGCGCGCTCCCAGGTGGCCAGCTCGCCCATGTAATCCTCCGGCCGCGTGGAGAAGAGCACCCGGTAGGGCATGCCGAAGGTGGAGTACTCCCGCTCCACCAGCTCCAGCACGCGGGCGATCTCCTCCTGGATCTGCTCCTCGCGGACGAAGAGGTGCGCGTCGTCCTGGTGCATGCCGCGGACGCGGAGGAGGCCGTGGAGCGTGCCCGAGCGCTCGTAGCGGGCGAGTCCCTCATACTCCATGAAGCGGAGCGGCAGGTCGCGGTAGGAGCGGGTCTTCTCCTTGTACAGCAGGCAGTGGGCCGGGCAGTTCATCGGCTTCAGCCCCAGCACCTCGTCGTCCCGCTCCATCAGGAACATGTTCTCGCGGTAGTGCTCCCAGTGGCCGGAGACCTTCCAGAGGTCGGTGCGGAAGACCTGGGGCGTGCGCACCTCCCGGTAGCCGGCCGCCTCCTGCAGCTCGCGCGAGAAGGCCTCCAGCTGGCGGTAGAGCGTCCAGCCCTTGGGGTGCCAGAAGACGAAGCCGGGCGCCTCCTCGTGGAAGGAGAACAGGTCCAGCTCCGGTCCCAGCTTGCGGTGGTCGCGCCGCCTGGCTTCCTCCCGCACCCAGAGGAAGTGTTCCAGCTCCGCGCTCTTCCGGAAGGCGGTGCCGGAGATCCGCTGCATGCGCGGTCCATGCTCGTCGCCGCGCCAGTAGGAGCCGGCCACGCCCAGCAGCTTGAAGGCGCGGATCATCCCGGTGGAGGGGACGTGGGGCCCCCGGCAGAGGTCGACGAACTCGCCCTGCCGGTAGGCGGTGATGGTGGCGCCTTCGGGCAGCTGGCGGATGATCTCCAACTTGTACGGCTCCTCGCGCAGCTCGAAGAGCTCGAGCGCCTCCTCCCGGGTGAGCACCTCCCGCCGGATGGGGAGGTCCTGGGAGACGATGTCGCGCATCGCTTCCTCGATCCGGGGCAGGTCGTCGGCGCTGAGCGGCTCGGGCAGGTCGATGTCGTAGTAGTAGGTCTCCTCCAGCGCCGGCCCCACGCCCAGACGGGCCTCCGGCCAGAGCCGCTTGACCGCCTGGGCGGTCAGGTGGGCGGCGCTGTGCAGGAGAACCTTCCGCCCCTCGGGGTCCTGGGCGGTGAGGAACTCGATGCGGCCGCCGCGTTCCAGCGGCCGGCTGAGGTCGACCAGCTCGCCGTCCAGCCGCGCCACCACCGCCTCCCGGGCCAGCCGCCGGTCGCTCTCCACCAGCGCCTGGAGCGGGGTCACGCCCGCCGGAAAGCTCCGCTCCACGCCGTCGGGGAAGAGCAGGCGCACCGGGCCCTCCTCCCGTCCTTCCGGCACCCTGCCGTCGCCCGACTCCGGGCGCGCGTGGGGACCATCCATTGTCGTCGCACCCTCCTCCGTCGTCGCCGGCGCTGGCGCAGCACGGGTGGCCAACAAAAAAGCCGCCCCGAAGGGACGGCTGGACGCGGTTCCACCCTGCTTCGCGCCGCGCGGGCGCGCTCTCTTCGCGCTGTATCGGGCGCTCCCGGTCCCCTTCGGCACCGGCCGGCCGGCCTCCCCTCGGGGACGGCTCGCGGGTGGTCTTCCGATCCGGCGGTGCCGGGCGCTTCGCAGCTGCCGCGCCCTCTCTGGGGACCCGTGCCGGAACGTACTCGCCCCGCTCATCGCCGGGCACGCTGTTCCCTGCGGGGTCGAGTCTAGCGGGCGCCCGACGCGCCGTCAAGGCGGGCGGGTGGGGCGGAGCGGCCCGGGGCCCGCTGCCGTCCGGTGGCCGCCCTAGGATCTCCGCCCTAAGGCGGCCGTCATGTGGGTCCGTCACCCGATGCCCCCGGGGGTACGGAAGGCGCTATAACGCCTTGGGATTTCAAAGGAGCGTGGGACGATGACGCAGCGAGTGGTCTTCCTCGGTGCGGGCGACGGCGGCCTCATGGCCGCCAACCGTCTGGCCCGCATGATGCGCCAGGAGCTGGACCGCGGCGAGCTGGAAATCCTCCTCATCAGCGACAGCGACCGTCATCTCTACCAGCCGGGCCTCCTCTACATCGCCCTGGACCAGGCGCAGCCCGACGGCTTCTTCCGCCCGCAGCGGCAGCTCACCCTTCCCGGCGTCCAGCTGATCGTCGATCCCGCCGTGCGCATCGCGCCCGAGAAGCGGGTGGTGGAATGCGCCAGCGGGAGGCGGGTGGAGTATGACTTCCTGGTCATCGCCACCGGGTCGCACCCCGACCTGGACGCCATCCCGGGGCTCCGACAGGGCGGGTACTCCTTCTACACCACGGAGGAGGCGCTCCGCCTCCGCAAGGCGCTCCAGGGCTTCCAGGGCGGCCGCGTCCTGATGACCATCGGGGTGCCGCACAAGTGCCCGGTGGCCCCCCTGGAGTTCATGTTCATCCTGGACGACTATCTCCGGCGCGCAGGCCTGCGCGAGAAGACGGAGCTGGTCTACACCTACCCCATCGCCCGGCTCCACACCGTCCAGCCGGTGGCCGACTGGACCGCCCGGGTCTTCGCGGAGCGGAACATCCGCGGCGAGACCTTCTTCAACATGGAGAGCGTCGACCCCGACGCCCACAAGGTGAGCACCCTGGAGGGAGAGGAGATGGAGTACGACCTGCTGGTCGCCATCCCGCCGCACGTGGGCGCGAAGGTGGTCCGGGACTCGGGCTTGGCCGACAACGAGGGCTGGCTCCCCACCGACCCCAAGACGCTGAAGATGAAGGGCCAGGAGCGGATCTACGTGCTGGGCGACGCGACGGACCTGCCCATCTCCAAGGCCGGCTCGGTGGCCCACTACGAGTCCGAGGTGGTGGCCAGGAACCTGGTCCACGAGCTGCGTGGCGAGCCGCCCACCGTCCTTTACGACGGCAAGGTCTTCTGCTTCATCGAGGCGGGCCTGGAGGAAGCCACCTACGTCGCCTTCGACTACAAGACCCCGCCCCGGCCGACCGCGCCGGCCGCCATGATCCACTGGTTCAAGCTGGCCTACAACGAGATGTACTGGCTGTCGCTGCGCGGGCTGCTCTAGGCCGGGCAGCCGGAAGGGAGGCGACACGGGGTGACCGAGAAGGACGAGGCGAAGGTGAGCGTGGAGGCGGACGGCGCCGTCCCGTCGCCGGTCCTGGACGAGCCCGCGGCCCGGACCGTGGAGGAGACGGCCCGCCTTCTCACCGCCTTCACCGATTCCATGACGCCCGAGACGCTCTCCAGCCTGATGGCGCTGGTGAGCCAGCTGGCGGAGCTGGCCGACCGCCTGGCGAAGCCGGAACTGGCGGGATTCCTGGACCGGCTGCTGCCGGAGCTGCCGACGCTGGAGCGGCTGCTGGAGCGGGTCGAGCGGATGGAGAAGGACGGCGGGCTGGCCCGGGTCGAGGAGCTTCTGGGCTTCCTGGGGACCGCGCTGAGCGCGACCACGCCCGAGCTGGTCGGCTCGCTGGCCGGCACGCTCAGCCGCCTGCTGGACGTGGCCGACCTGCTGATGCAGAGCGAGATCTTCCGCCAGCTGCCGGCCGCGCTGGCCGACGTCGACCACGTCCTGCGGGAGCCGCCGCGGCACCAGCCGCGGGGCGAGCTCCGCCACCTGATGGCCAGGCTCCGCGACCCCGACCTGCAGGACGGGCTGGAGCTGGCCCTGGAGGTCTTGAGCCGTGCGGGGCGCGGCGCCCGCGAGGAGGCCGCGCGACGGGGCAGGCCGGTGGCGGCTGCTCCGGCGGAGCACTAGTCAACAAACCGCCCCAAGCCCTGGA
Source organism: Bacillota bacterium (assembly GCA_029961055.1). NCBI lineage: Bacteria > Bacillati > Bacillota > Bacillota bacterium. The sequence goes on along the minus strand of JASBVM010000001.1, from coordinate 14,400 downwards.
GGGCCGGCGGAGAGAAAGGAGCCTGCAGCATGGCGGAGGAGAAGAAGCGTCTCTGCATGGTGGTCTTCGACGGGACGGTCGACAAGCTCTACCCCGTCTCCATCATGACCTCGGGCGCGGTCATGAACGATGTCCGGGTCGACATCTTCCTCACCTTCTGGGGCTTGATGGCCTTCCGCAAGGGCGAGCCCTACAAGGTGCAGGCGGTGAGCAAGGACTACGAGGACCAGGCCGCCCAGATGATGGCGGTGATGCAGGAGAAGAAGGTCCCCCACTGGTACGACACGCTGCTCCAGGCGAAGGAGCTGGGAGACGTCCACGTCCACGCCTGCGCGATGACAGCGGACCTCTTCGGGCTGACCAAGGAAGACTTCGAGCCGGTCATCGAGGACATCATCGGCGTCGGCGAGTTCATCGAGATGACCCAGGACGCCTCCTCGACCCTCTTCATCTGAGGGCTGAAGGGCCGGCGCGGGTGCGACGAGGCGTCTGTCGGCAAGCGGCGACAGGATGGGAGACGGAGGGAGCTCCTCCCTCCACCACGACAGGGGAGGCGGCGACGAAGATGGCGGAAGGCATTCCGGCGACCAAGGAGATCGACGCGCGGGGCAGCTTCTGCCCCGGGCCCATGATGGAGCTGATCCGGGCGATGCGTTCGGCCAATGTGGGCGACGTCATCGCCGTCCTCTCCACCGACCAGGGCTCCAAGCGGGACATCCCCAACTGGGCCCAGAAGGCCGGTCAGGAGTTCCTCGGCGTCGAGGAGAAGGACGGCTACGACCGGATCCTGGTGAAGAAGGTCAAGTAGGGCGACAAGGCGGTCGCGGGCCGTCCGCGGCCGCGGCGGAGACAGGCGGCCGCCCGCAGCCGGCCGGGGGCCGGCGGGGGGCCGCCCCTTCGTCGCTGGGTGCCTGCGGGCGTTCTTCCCGGTTCAGGAGGGGCTCGGGCGGGCGCCGAAGACGGCCCGCCGGCACCAGGCGCAACCCGGGCAGAGGTCGAGGCGCTCGGCGAAGATGCCCCGGGCCATCTGGAGCGCCGGCGGATCCAGGTGCTCGGCCCCGTGCAGGACGACGCGCTCCGGCGCCACCGAGAGCAGCGCGCTCAGGAGGAGGTCGACCATCTCGTCCGCCTCCCCCAGCTCGACCCCCATCTCCACCAGCAGCTCCTGGGAGAGCTGGCGGTGCCGGCCGTCCGCGAGGTAGAAGGAGCCCCCCGGCCGGACCAGGACGTGGACCTCGGGCAGGCGGGGCTTCCGCGTGGCGAGCACCTCGTGGAGGAAGCGGATCAGCTCTTCCTGCTCCCGCCGGTTGAGGTACTCGTCGACCGCCTCGTCCACCGCGTCCTCCAGCTCCTGGACGTAATCCTTCATCCGAAAGCGGAGGAAGCCGTCCACCACCACCTCGTTGTGGCGCTCCAGGAACTCGGACAGCCGCTCCAGCACCTGCGAGCGGCGGGCGATCAGGTAGCTGACCCTGGGCCGGCCCTCCGGCGAGCCGTAGAGGCGGACGCGGGCCAGCCGCCCGATCTCCTGCCGGGCCCGCTCGTCGAAGTAGCCGTAGTTCCGCTCCAGCACCCGCTCGAGCCAGCGCGGCTCCAGCCGCTCGACGATCACGTCCGAGAGCGAGTCCGCCACCAGGTGCCGGATGGCGCGGGTGGCCTCGACGGTGAGGGGGTAGGGCGTGGCGAACTGGCAGGTCAGGAACTCCCAGCGGTCACGTCGCTCGGAGCGGACCTCCAGCCGGTAACCGCCGTCGGAAGCCAGGCCGACCTCGAAGCGGAGCCGGTCCGCGATGGCGTCCGCCGCCATCGTGGTGCCGATCAGAATCGTCTCCACGCCTCTCCCCTCCTCTCCGGCCAGCCTCTCTGCCGCACCCGGAAGGCGCTCTAGTATATGAGCCCCCCTCCAGCCCGTATACCGCCTGTCCAGGCCCCGGCCGGCGCCTCGCGGGCGGGTCAGCCCGCCTCCTGCAGCCTCCGCAGGGCCACCGTGGCGGCTCCCACCGCCCCCGGCGCCTCCAACCCGGCCCGCACGATCTCCAGCCCGCGGGTGGCGCTGGCGAAGGCGAGCTCCAGGGCCTTCGCGCGCGCCGGGCCGAGCAGCCGCTCGCCGGCCCTGCTGACGCCCCCGCCGACCACGATCCGCCGCGGCGCCAGGATCTGGATCAGGTTGGCCAGGCCGACCCCCACCCAGAAGCTTTCCCGCTCGACCAGCTCCGGTCCCGGGGCCACGCCCGCCTCGTCCGCGGCGAAGACGTCGCGGGCGGTGACCGCATCCAGCCGCCCGTCCAGCCGCCGGAGCCACCAGTCGCGCTCCGGTCCCGGCGGGAGCGCCTCCAGCGCCGCTCGCGCCTCCCGGGCCAGCGCCCGCCCGGAGGCCAACGCCTCCCAGCAGCCCTGTCGCCCGCAGCCGCAGAGCGGTCCACCCGGCTCCAGGATCATGTGCCCGATCTCGCCGGCCGTCCCGGCGGCGCCCCTGTACAGCTTCCCGTCCAGGTAGAGGCCCCCGCCGATGCCAGTGCTGAGGGTGACGTAGACGCCGTCCCGCGCCCCGCGTCCCGCGCCGAAGGTGAACTCGCCCAGGGCGGCGGCGTTGGCGTCGTTCTCCAGGAAGCAACGGACCCCCAGCCTCTCCGCCAGCGGTCCCGCCAGGGGCAGGTCGCGGAGACCGCCCAGGTTGGGCGGCTCGAGGAGGATGCCGCTCTCGGCGTCCAGCGGGCCCGGGGCGCCCAGGCCGACGCCCGCCAACTCGTCCGGCCGCAGGCCGAGGCTCCGGCAGGTGGCCTCCAGCGAGGCGACCAGCCCCGCCAGCAGCGCCCCGGCGCTCCCCAGCGGCGTCGGGCGGCTGTCCGAAGCCAGCACCCGTCCCGTGTCGTCGCAGATCACGGACTCGATCTTGGTCCCACCCAGGTCGATGCCTCCGTAGAGCTGCTTCACCCGAGCACCTCCAGCCCGCGGCGGCCCTGCCGCCGCCTGTCCGCCGCCCGACCGCCCCGGGACAGGTCCGCCGTCAGGCGTTCAGGTCGACGTGCTCGCCCGTCTCCAGGTAGATGACCGATTCGCCCACGTTGGTGACGTGATCCGCGATCCGCTCCAGGTAGCGGGAGACGAGGAGCAGCTCGAGCCCCTGCTGGATCGTCTGCGGATCCTGCATCATGTAGGTGAGGAGCTCCCGCAGCACCTGGGAGTAGAGGTGGTCCACCTCGTCGTCGCGCTCGGGCAGGTTCCGGATCGCACCCACGTCGTGGGAGACGTACGCCTCCAGCGTGTCCCGCAGCATGCTCCTGGCCAGCTCGGCCATGCGCGGCACATCGATGAGCGGCTTCACGTAGGGCTTGCCGTCCAGGCGGATGACCACCTTGCAGATGTTCTCGCAGTTGTCGCCGATACGCTCCAGGTCGCCGCTGATCTTGATGGCGCTGATGATCACGCGCAGGTCGCCGGCCAGCGGCTGTTGCAGGGCGATGAGGCGCGAGGCCAGCTGCTCCACCCCGTGCTGCATCTGGTCGATCTCGTCGTCGCCCTCGACCACGGCGCGGGCGAGGGCCACGTCGCGCTCCACCAGCGCCCTCATCGTGGTCTGAATGGCCTCCTCGACCCGGCTGCCCATCCTCAGCACCGCGCTGCGCAGCTCCTCCAGTTGCGCGTTGAAGCTTTCCCTCGGCATGGGTGCTTCCTCCCTTCGGCACCCCCCCGAAACCCGGGGCCGCCTCAACGGCCCGGTGCCTGGGCGGGCAACCAGACCTCGAACCGCGATCCCCTGTCCGGTTCGCTCCAGACCTCGACGGTGCCTTCGTGTACCTCCACGATGTGCTTGACGATGGCCAGGCCGAGACCGCTCCCGCCCGCCTGGGACTCGGGCCGCTCGCGTCCCTCGCCGACCCGGTAGAAGCGCTCGAAGATGCGGTCCAGCTGGTCGGACGGGATCCCGCGCCCCGTATCCTCCACTACCAGCAGGACGCCTCCCTTCCCCTGGCGGCTGGCGCCCTGGGCGCGGACCCGCACCGTCCCCCCCTCGGGCGTATACTTGATCCCATTGTCCACCAGATTGCCCAGGAGTTGTGCGACCCGCTCGCGATCGGCCTCCAGCTGGAGCGAGGAGTCGACGTCGCTCTCCAGCCCGACGCTCCGCTGGCTGGCCAGGGGACGGAAGCGGTCCAGCACCTCGCGCACCAGGTCGGCCACCAGGAAGGTGCGGTAGTTGAGCTCCACCTGCTTGGCCTCCAGGCGCGCCAGGTCCAGAAGCTCCTCCACCATGGCCGCCAGGCGGCGCGCCTCCCCCTCGATGATGCCCACGAACTCGCGGGCCAGGGCCCGGTCGTCGATGGCGCCGTCGAGGAGCGTCTCGGTGAAGCCGAGGATGGAGGTGACCGGCGTCCGCAACTCGTGCGAGACGTTGGCGACGAAGTCGCGCCGGAGCCGTTCCCCCCGGCGGATGGCGCTGACGTCGTGGAGGACGAGGAGCGCCCCCTGGTGCCGTCCCTCGGCCTCCGTCCGCTCCCCCGGCCCGGCCGCGCCCTTCTCCCCCGCCCCGGCCTCGGGAAGCGGAGCCCGCAGCGGCACGCAGCGCGCCTCCAGGTAGCGGTCGCGAAAGGCGGCCGGCGCCACCTCCATGGCGCGCTCCACACCGTCCTCGAGCACCCGGTCCACCATCTCGCTCAGGCGGAAGTTCTGGAGCAGCTCGATGTGCGGCCGCCCGGCCTGGACGCGGCTGCGGGCGATGCCCAGGAGCTCGGTCAAGGCGGGGTTGAAGAGGAGCGCCCGCCCCTCCCGGTCCACCAGGATCAGCCCCGTGGGCAGGGTGCGGATCGACTCCTCCAGAAGGTGCGTCCGCTGCCGGCACCGTTCCACCTCGCCCGCCAGCTCGCGCAGCCGGTTCCGGGCCACGCGGAAGAGGTCGACCATGGCCGGGGGCGCCTCCAGCTCCTCGGCGCTCCCGGACCCCTCCAGGATGGCCCGCCAACGGGTCGCCGCCGCCTGCCAGGAGCGCTCGCGCAGCCAGCCTCCCAGAAGCAGGCCGGCGAGAAAGGCCACCGCCAGGAAGAGCCCCAGAGGCGCCGACACGCCATCACCCCCCGAAACGGTACCCTACGCCGCGGACCGTCCGGATGAGGACCGGCCGTGCGGGATCGGCCTCCAGCTTCTCGCGCAGGTGACGGACGTGAACGTCGACCACCCGCCGGTCCCCGAAGAAGTCGTCGCCCCAGACCGCCTGCAGCAGCGTCTCGCGGGAGAGCGCCACCCCCCGGTGGCGGGCGAGGTAGAGAAGGAGTTCGAACTCCTTCGGCGTGAGCGGCACCTCGCGCCCTCCCCGCCGCACCTGGTGGGCCCGGACGTCGATCACCAGGTCGCCGGAGCGGAGGAGCGGCGCCTCCTCCCCGACCGGCGCCCGCCCGTCGGCCGCCTCCCGGGCCCGCTCCGTACGGCGCAGGATGGCGCGGACCCGGGCCACCAGCTCCCGCGGCGAGAAGGGCTTGGTCACGTAGTCGTCGGCGCCCAGCTCCAACCCCAGCACCCGGTCCACCTCGCTGTCCCGCGCCGTCAGGAAGAGGACCGGCATCGGCCGTTCGGCGGCGATGCGGCGGTAGAGGTCGAAGCCGTCGCAGTCCGGCAGCATCACGTCCAGGATGGCCAGATCGGGATGCCGCGTGCGCAGGATCTCCATGGCCTCCCTGCCCGTGCCCGCGAGGAGCGGCTGGAAGCCCGCCTTGCGCAGGTTGAACTCCAGCAGCTTGCGGATGGAGCTCTCGTCGTCGACCAGCAGCACCTCGGTCACGCCCCACTCTCCCCTCCTCGTCCGGAAGCCGCGACCGGCCTGTACCCCCACGTTAGCAAATGTCCGGCTGCCGTGCGCCGCACGGGCAGGGGGCCGCCCCCGCCCTCCCGTATTCTCGGTTGACAACGGGGAGGTGACCTTCCGCGACGTCGGGACGGAAGAGAAGAAGGGCGCCCGCCCGCCGGCCACGGGCGGCCGAGCCTGCCGGGGCGGTGGCGGGCGCCGCTTCGCGTTGGGCCGAGGCGGTCCTGGGATGGGCGGGACGGCAGCCCGGGGCGGTCGCCCTGGTCGAGCCCGGAGGGGCCGCCCGTTACGGCGATCTCCAGCAAGCGGCGAGGGAGGTGCGACACCTCCTGCAGGCGACCGCCCCCGCCGGGCAGGCGCTCGACCCCGGTGCCCTGGCGCTCCCCAACGGCCTCGCCTTCGTGGCCGCCCTCCTCGCGGCCGCCTCCGACGGCCGGCCGGCGGCGCTCCTCCCGCCGACCCTGCCGCACGCCGAGATGGTCCGCCGGGCGGAGGAGGCGGGAGCGCGGTGGCTCCTGCTTCCCCTGGAGGCGGGCCCCACGGGACGCCCGGTGGCAGGCCGGATCGATGCGCTGGGCTTGCGGCTGGAGCGATGGGAGGGGCGGGGCGCGGGCTGGCGGCCCGGCGACCTGATCGCCCAGCTGACCTCGGGGGCGGATGAGCCCTCCAAGCTGGCCGTCCGCACCGGCGCAGCGGTCTGGAACGAGATCGTGGACTTCGCCGCCGACGCCGGTCGCGAGCTCGTCCTCTCCACCCTGGTCGCCACCTCCCTCGCCCACTCGTACGCCCTGGTGGGCGGGACGCTCACGCCCCTGGCCCTGGGCGGCCGCGTCGCCGTCGCCCCGGGGCCGGAACGGGAGCCGGTGGTGGCGCTGGCGAGGCGGAGCCGGCCGGCCCTCCTCTTTGGGGTGCCGCTGCTCTACCGCAGGCTGGTAGAAGGGGAGGCCGAGCCGGACGCCTTCCGCTCTGTGCTCGGCTTCCTCAGCGCGGGGGCGCCTCTGGAGCGGGGGGTCCACGACGCCTTCGCCGAGGCGTACGGGCGGCGGATCGGTCAGGATTACGGCTCGACCGAGGCGGGGATCATGACGCTGCGCCTGGCCTGGAGCGAGCCGCTGGACGGCTCGGTGGGGCGGCCGGTGCGGCACCGCCAGGTGACCATCCTGGACGAGGCGGACGAGCCGCTCCCCCCGCGCCGGACGGGCGAGGTGGTGCTCCGCTCGCCCGGCCTGGCCCGAGCCTACCTCGGCCCCGGAGGCGAGGAACGCAGCCGCGCCGCCGGCCTTGACCGCGGCTTTTGGCGCACCGGGGACATGGGCTGGCTGGACGAGGAAGGGCACCTCTTCCTGGCGGGGCGCCGGAGCCAGTTGGTCCGCATCGACGGGCACCTTCTGGACGTGCACGCGCTGGAGAGCGCCCTCTCGGCCTCGCCGGGCGTCCGCGAGGCGGCGGTGGTCCCCCTGGGCCGGGAACCCGGCTCGACGACGGCCACCGGCCTGCGGGTGGTGGTGGCGGCGCCGGAGGTGAGCCGTGCCGAGCTGGAGGAGCGCTGCAGGCGCCTGGGCCTGGAAGGGCTGCCGGTGGAGGTCCGCTTCCTGCCGGCGCTGCCGCGGAGCGCCGCGGGCAAGATCCTGCGCCGCCTCCTGCTGGATTGAGGGCAGGGCTGCCAGGCAGCGGCTCGAAGGGATATAATCCTGCCAACGCGTGTCACTTTCGGTGAAGGGGAGTAGCCGCCGCCCCGAGGGGGCGGTCGGTTCGGTCGTCAACACGGGGCCTCCCCTCGGGAGCGCCGCCCGGCCGGCCGTGCGATCCTTGCAGGCGAGACCTTCACGCCCCGGTCGGCGTGAAGGTCTCGCTGTCGGCCGGGTGGGTGAGTGAGGAGGTCCGGTGGTGCATCCTGCTCCCCACGGTCATCGTCGCCCCGAGGAGCCGCCCGCGCCGAACCCGGGATTCAGCCCGTCGGAGCGAAGGCAGATCCTTCTCCTGGCGCTGACCCTGGTCCCCTTTGTCCTCGTCCTCTTCGCCGGCTTCGGCCGCGACAACCCGCTGGTGGTCTCCGCCGTCACCGGCCTGGCCATCGTCGCCGCCTCCATGTTCCTGGCCTGGGCCGTGGAGGGGCTGGAGACGGTGGTGCCGCAGGCCGTCGCCCTGGCCGTTCTGGCCCTGATCGAGGTGGCTCCGGAGTACTCCTTCGAAGTGATCCTGGCCTGGCAGCAGCGGACCGACCTGGCCATCTCCTCCATGACCGGCTCCAACCGGCTGCTCCTGGGTCTGGGCTGGCCGGTCGTCCTGTTCCTGGCGTGGTGGATGGCGCGGCGGCGGGGGCAGCGTTTCGACGGCATCGAGCTCTCGCGCCACCAGGCGGTGGAAGTGCTCTTCCTCCTCATCGCCTCGGCCTACGCCTTCGTCATCGTCCTGGAAGGCAGGATCACGCTCCTCGACAGCGCGGTGCTGGTCGCCGTCTACCTGGCCTACGTCTGGATGGCGATGCGCCTGCCGGTGGCCGAGGAGGAGGACGAACCGGCCCTCGGGGTGGGGGCCACGGTGAAGCGCCTTCCCGGCCTGCAGAAGGCGCTGGCCGTCGGCGGCTTCATCCTCTTCGGCGCCTTCGTCATCTTCTTCGGGGCCGAGCCCTTCATCGACGGGGTGATCGGGGTGGCCAGGGGGTTCGGGATCTCCGAGTTCTTCCTGATCCAGTGGGTGGCGCCCTTCCTCTCGGAGTTCCCCGAGAGCCTGACCGCCTTCCTCTGGGCGGCCACGGTGGTCCATGCGCCCAAGGGCATGGCCAACCTGGTCTCCTCCAAGCTCAACCAGTGGACGCTTCTGATCGCTTCCATCCCCATCGCCTACAGCCTCAGCCTCGGGCGGCCCGCCGCCATGCCGCTCTCCCCGGTGGGCGTGGAGGAACTGCTCCTGACCGCCGCCCAGTCGCTCCTGGGCGTCCTCCTGCTGACCGAGCTCCACTTCTCGAAGCTCGAGGCGATCGGCCTCCTCGGCCTCTTCGCCGTCCAGTTCGTCCTACCGGTGGAATCGGTGCGCATGGTGGTGGCGGGGATCTACCTGGTGCTGGCGGCGGCCTTCCTCGTCGTGCGGCTGGCCCGGGCCAGCCTCTTCGGCGAGCTGGCCCGGGCGCTGGCGGCGGTCAGCGGCCGAAGGCGTTGAAACCGGTGATGGTGCGGCCCAGGGCGAGGGTGTGCACCTCGTACGTCCCCTCGTAGGTCTCGACCGTCTCCAGGTTGAGCATGTGGCGGATGGAGGCGTACTCGAGGGAGATGCCGCTGGCGCCCAGGATGGCCCGGGCCTGGCGGGCGATCTCCAGCGCCTTGCGGGCGTTGTTCCGCTTGGCCAGGGAGATCTGGACGGGGTCCAGCTCGCCGGCCTCCTTCAGGCGGCCCACCTGGAGCGCGGTCATGCGCATCTCCGCCAGGTTGGAGGCCATGGCCACCAGCCGCTCCTGGATCATCTGGCGGGCGGCGATGGGCGCGCCGAAGCTCTCCCGCGCCTGCGCCCAGGCCAGCGCCTCCTCCAGGCAGGCCGCAGCCGCGCCCACCGTCCCCCAGGCGATGCTGTAACGCGCCTGGTCCAGGCAGGAGAGGGGGGCGCGCAGGCTCTCCGCCCCGGGCAGGCGCGCCTGCTCGTCCACCCGGACGTCCTGGAGCTCCAGCGAACCCGTCTCCGAGCAGCGCATGGACGCCTTGTGGTGGATGGGCTCGGCGCGGAATCCGGGCGTCCCCCGCTCCACCAGGAAGCCCAGCACGCGGCCCGGACCCGCCTCGCTCTCCTCCCGCGCCCAGACCACCGCCACGTCGGCGATGGGCGCGTTGGTGATCCACATCTTGCTCCCGCTCAGCCGCCAGCCCGAACCCTCCCGCCGCGCCCGGGTGCGCATGGCGGCCGGGTCGCTGCCGGCACCCGGCTCGGTCAGGCCGAAGCAGCCGACCGCCTCGCCGCGGGCGAGCCTGGGGAGCCAACGCCGCCGCTGCTCCTCGGAACCGAAGGCGTGGATGGCGTGCATCACCAACCCGCCCTGGACGGAGGCGAAGCTGCGGATGCCGGAGTCGGCCCGTTCCAGCTCCTGCATCACCAGCCCGTACCCGACCGCCTCCATCCCGACCCCGCCGACCTCTTCGGGGAGGTCGGCCCCCAGCAGGCCGAGTTGCCCCATGCGCGGGATCAGCTCGCGGGGGAAGCGCCCTTCCTCCCATGCCTCCCGGACCAGGGGCAGAACCTCCTGGTCGACGAAGCGGCGGACGGCATCGCGGATCTGGCGCTCATCCTCCCGTAACCAACGACGGCTCTCCAACAGGTCGAGTGGGTCGACTGGCATGGGGAACCTCCTCCCTCGGGCGCGGCGGTTCGTACCCCCTCACGGGCCACGGAGGCTTTCGCGCCAAGGGCGGGAAGTTCCTGGCACACCGGCACGCACCCGGGCTCGCAGCGCGGGGAGGGAAAGGGATGAGAGGGGAGGCGGAGTCCGGCCCGGACATGCGGCGGAGTCCGGCCCGGGCGTGCGGCGGAGCCCCGCCCGGACGGGCGGGGCTCTACTCCGCACCCCTTTCGGCAGCGCTCAGCCTGGCCGCTCCGGCTCCCCGGGGCGCCCGGACGAGGCTCTGGCGCCCGGGGCCCGGTCGGTCAGGGTTCCGCCGATCCGGCGACGATCACCAGCGCCGAGCCGTCTGCCAGGGCCTTCTGGTCCACGACGACCGGGGTTCCGGCCGAGAGGGTGGACGGGTCGACGGTCTGGCCACCCCGGAAGGCGAGCGGATGCGTGCCCAGATCCACCGGGGTGAAGATGCCGTCCCGGTAGATCTCCGTCGTCCCGCCCGTGGCCGTGCCCACCAGGTAACCCCAGACGCGGACCACGGGCGCGGCCGGCGTGGTGGCGGCCACGCCCACGGCCTGCCCTTGCGCATCCAGCGCCACGCTGACGCTCTGGCCGAGAAGGCTCTCCGACTTCCCCTCCGCCGGCTGGCCGTCCAGCGTGACCCGCGCGCCGGGCAGGAGGACGTAGCTGTGCAGACCCGGCGACGAACCCGTCGGCGTATAGACGCCGAGCGTCCGGCCGTCCGGGCTCCAGCCGACGGCGAAGCCGGTCACCGACTCGACCGGAGCCGGCAGGGGCGGCGGCAGGACGGTGATGGAGGTGACGCGCGCCGCGGCGTCCACGGTCACCCGCACCTGTGCCCCCGCCGTCACGTCCGCGAGGCTGCCCGGCTGGCCGTAGACGCTGACGCTCACGTCGCCGGCCAGGGGCAGCGTGACCGTGATGGCAGCCGGCAGGCGGGGCAGGCTCAGGGTGATGTCGCTATACGTGACGGCGGTCACCGTCCCCACCAGCACCGAGGGCTGCGGCGCCGGCGGTTGCGGGTTCCGGTGCTCCACCGCGGCCTCCAGGAAGAGCGCCAGCTCCGCCCGGGTCACCGGCCGGTTCGGGTCGTAGAGGTAGCGCAGCACGCCCTGGAAGTTCCCCTGTTCCACGTTCTGGGCCACCGCCTCCGCCGCCCAGTAGGGCGTCTGGGCCCCTCTCGGCAGCTCCGCCAGGAGTTCGGCCACCCGCCCGGCGGGCACAGGCGGGTACTGGAAGACGCGGGCGACGAGCACCGCCAGCTGCGCCCAGGTGATCTTCTCCTGCGGCTGGAACCGGCCGCCGGGGTAACCCATGAGGACCCGGTTCCGGGCCGCCACGGCCACCCACGCCCGCGCCCAGGCCGGAATCGCGCCGGCGTCGCGGAAGCGTGCCGCGTAGGCCGACTGGGCCGGCGTGGGCTGCCAACCCTCCAGGCGTCCCAGGACCGCCGCCATCTCAGCCCTGTTCGTGAAGCCCGAGGGCGAGAAGGTGCCCGCCGCGGTGCCCTGGAAGACGCCCCGTTCCGCCAGCGCCTCGACGGCCGCCTCCGCCCAGGGGTACTCCTCCAGGTCCCCGAAGCGCACCGCGGTCGCCACCTGCCCTTTCTTGGGCCCGGCGGCCGACGTGAGACCCGGGGTGACCGCCAGGACCAGCGCGAGCAGCGCGAAAAGCGCGATCAGGCCCCGCCTCGGCCTCTGCATGCTCCCTCACTCCTTTCCTCCGAAACGGACTTCCCTGAGAGGGATTCGAGGAAAGGAGCCGCAGAAGCGCCGGCGGAGGTGCGCGAAAGGTTACGGGACGGTTACAGCGGACTCCCGTTCAGCGGCCCAGAAGCAGCCACAGGTCCGCCGGCCGCTCGGCCAACCTGCGCATGAAGTAGGGGAACCAGGCGCGCCCGAAGGGGACGTAGAGCCGCACGTGCTCACCCTCGGCCACCAGCCGGCGTGCCAGCTCGGGCCGGATCCCGTAGAGCATCTGCCACTCGAAGCGCGTCCGGTCGATGCCGGCCTCACGAAGCGACTGGCGGAGCGGCCCGATCAGTTCGTCGTCATGGGTGGCGATGGCGGTGAAGTTGCCATTCTGCAGGCTGGCCATGACCAGCCGCCGGAAGGCGAGGCGGATGGTCTGCCGGTCCTGCAAGGCCCGTCGCGGGGGCTCCGCGTAGGCGCCCTTGACGATGCGGACCGCCGGGCGATACGGGGAGAGGGCCTCCAGGTCCTGCGGCGTCCGGTAGAGGTAGGCCTGGAGCACCACGCCCACGTTCTCCAGGCCGGCTTCGCGCAGCCGCCGGTAGGTCGCCAGCGTCCGGTCGACGTAGGCCGAGGACTCCATGTCGATCCAGACCAGGCGCCCCCCGGCCGCCGCCCGCCGGACCACCCCCTCGGTCAGCCGGTAGCAGTCGGCCTCGGAGAGGTCGATGCCGAAACCCGTCAGCTTGACGGAGACGTTGGTGTCCGGCAGGCCCGCCGCCTCCGCCGCCTCCAGGATGCTGCGGACCTCGGCGGCGGCCGCCTCGGCCTCCCCCAGGCTGCGCGTCGACTCGGCCAGGTTGTCCAGGGTGACACCGACACCCTGCGCGTTCAGCTCCGCCGCTCCGCGGATGGCCTCGTCCAGCCCTTCGGCGATCACGAACCGCCGCGCCGCCCTGCTCAGCCCGCGGGAGTGGGCCAGGCGGACGGCGGTGCGGCTGACGGCCAAGCGCTGAAAGAGTGGGCGGAGAATGGAATCCACGGCCACGGCCTTCGCCTCCGGCGTCACGGGCGCGCCGTCCGTCGCCTGCACGGCCCGCCTGGAGAGCTTCCTGCCAGTCTGCCATCTTGCACCTGCCGGCCGGCTCCGTCCAGGGGGCGATCGGCTGCCGGCACCGGCGCTTCCCCCACGGGCGGCCGGGCCAGGAGGGGCGGCCCCCCGGGAGCCGCCCCTCCTGGCCATGGAACCGTCTGCCGGGACGAACCCGGTGCGGGCCCGCGCGTCAGAGGGCGAAGGTGACGTGCCCGATCTGCGCCGTCACCGGCAGGCCCAAAAGATACGTGTTGCTGATCTCGCCGGTCGCCCAGAAGTAGAGTGCGCCGCCGGTGGGGTCGCTGCCGGAGAGCGCCTCGTCCACCGCCTGGTAGGCGCTGGGAGTGGCCGGGCGGTTGATCCACCCGTTCAGGACGGGGGTGAACTGGTAGTTGCCCCAGGCGTCCACCTGGTAGATCACGCCGCTCACGGTGTCGGGGAAGAGGGGGCTGCGTACCCGGTTGAGGACCACGGCCGCCACGCCGACCTGGGCCAGGAAGGGCTCACCGCCCGCCTCGGCGGTGACCAGGCGCGCCAGCAGATCCCTTTCACCCGGGGCCAGCCGGACCACGGGACGCGGGACCGGGGCGGGCGGCCGTGCGCCGCCGCCGGGGTCCGTGGAGGTCGGGATCGAGAAGACCTGTCCCGGGTAGATCCAGTCGCTCTGAAGGCCGTTGGCCGAGCGTATGGCGGCCACGCCCACCCCGAACCGCTGGGCGATCTTCCAGAGCGTGTCCCCCGGCTGGACCGTGTACGGTTGGCCCGGGCTCGGCAGGAAGAGCCGCTGACCCGGGTAGATCCAGCTGGAAGTCAGCTCGTTGGCCGTCACGATGGCGCGGTAGTCCACGCCGTGGGCCTGACCGATCGCGTAGAGCGAATCCCCGGGCTGGACCGTGTAGACGCTCGTCGCCTGCGCCGGCCGGGCGGGCAGGGCCCAGGCGACCGCCAAGCCGGCGAGGGCGACGGGAACGAGCACACGCCGGAGGAAACCCCCCTTGCGGGTGGCGAGGCCATGTTCGCTTCGCTTCAAAGGCAGCACCTCTTTCCAGGCGGGAGTCGGGTCGCCCCTCGTCCGGGGCCGGAAGGCCGACCCATGGGCAAGTGTAGGAAGTGGGACGAGTTCCGTCTTTATGGAAGAGCTGGAAGGATGCATACCGTCCGCCGTCTTCCCGATGGCTTGCCGGCGATGCGGCAGCGGCTTCCTCAGACCGGGGACCTCCGCGGACTCCTACCCCGGTGCCGAGGCAGGCCGTCCGGAGCCGCGAGATCCCCGCGCGGCGGATCGACGCCAGCGTGTCTACCGCATCCCGAACCCTGTCCCGAACCCTCGAAAGGAAGTACGGTCTGAGCGACGCCCCGGTCTCTTCGCCGGACGTCGAGTCGAAGAAAGCCCCGAAGCCTTGCGGCCCGGGGCTCTTGGGGTGGTGGGCGGTAGAGGACTTGAACCTCTGACCCCGTGTACGTCAAACACGTGCTC